>NZ_JBHJUW010000111.1:0-29090 GCF_042268205.1 Streptomyces sp. NPDC056160 | reverse complement strand
CCGGTGCACCGCGCACCGACGGGCCGCCGTCCCGTTGCTCACACCTGACGTCTCGTCAATGCACCGCTGTTCACGCTGTCTCGATCGACGTGATGGCCAGCTCCCGTCCGCTGCGCAGATCCTGTGAGGGGCTGTCGCAGCGCGGGCACCAGAAGAACGGCGGCATACCCACCGCGAACTCGGCCGCGCACGGGGCGCAGTACGCCCGCGCGGGCACCGGCTCGACGACGAGCCGGGCCCCGGACAGCGCGGTGCCCGCGCGCACCACCTCGAAGGCGAAGTCCAGTGCGTCGGGCACCACTCCGGACAGCTCGCCCACCCGCACCGTCACCGCCGAGACGGTGTCCGCGCCCTCGGCCAGGGCCAGTTCCCCGGCCCGCTCCACGAGGGCCGTGGCGATCGACACCTCGTGCACCGTCACCCCCGGGTGGCCGGCCGGGCCAGGGCGTCCAGCGGGACGAACGCGGGGGCCGCCCGCCGCGCGGACGGCTCCGGCACCCGCTCCACCGCGGCCAGTTCGGGAGCTGCGGCGAGCACCGCCTCACGGACGGCCTCCAGGAGAGGGGAGGAGGCCGCGCCGCAGCCCGCACCGCACCCACCGCCGCCCTCGCTCACCCGCACCCGGGCCACCCGTCCCTCCAACCCGGCCCACTCCACGTCGCCGCCACGCTCGCGCACGGCGGGCCGCAGGCGCTCCACGGCACGCGCGGCCCGGCGCTCGGCGGGCTCGGGGTGGATGCCGTGGAGCACCAGCAGATGCCCCACCAGCTCGTCCTCGCCCGGCGACGGCCGCCCGGACGGCTCCGCGCCCGTGTGGTCGAGCAGCCGGGCCAGCGCCTCGCCGTAGACCTCGCTCAGCAGCCGCACCGCCTCCAGCGCGCGGCGCACGGTCGGGCCCGGCGCGGACTCCAGCTCGGCCAGCAGCCCGTCGATCCGGGCCAGCCGCTCCTCGGCCTCGTCATCCGTGAGCCGTCCGGAGACGGACCGCTCAGCCGCCTCAGCCATGGGAGGCCCCGTAGGTGGGGGAGTGCAGGGTGGTGAGGGTCCTGCCGTTGCCGGTGTACATGTGCACGCCGCACGGCAGGCACGGGTCGAAGCTGCGGACGGTGCGCATGATGTCGACGCCCTTGAAGTCGTCGGGGCCGTTCTCCTCGAAGATCGGCTGGCCCTGGACGGCGTCCTCGTAGGGACCGGGGGTGCCGTACTGGTCGCGGGGGCTGGCGTTCCAGGGAGTGGGCGGGTACGGGTGGTAGTTGGCGATCTTCCTGTCCTTGATGACGAGGTGGTGGGAGAGGACTCCGCGGACCGCCTCGTGGAAGCCGCAGCCGATCGCCTCCTCGGGCACCTCGAAGTTCTCGAAGACCTTCGTCTCCCCGGCCCGCACCAGTGCCATGGCCTCGTCCAGGAACTGCAGGGCCATGGCGGCGGCGTACGCGATGAAGTAGGGGCGGGCCCGGTCGCGTTCGAGAGTGTTGGACCACTGGGGGATCTTCCACTCCAGGGTCGTCTCCGGCAGGGTGTCGCCCCGGGGCAGGGTGATGCGCACGCTGTGGCCGGTGGCCTTGATGTACGGGGTGTCGACGAGGCCGTTGAGGGCGGTGGACCACAGGCGGGCCAGCGGGCCGCCGCCGGTGTCCAGGGCCAGGTGGTCGCCGCTGCCCCGGTCGTACCAGCGCGGGCTCATGACCCAGCTGTAGTTGCCGTCGAAGTCGCGTTTCTGCGGGACCGGGACGGTGGTCTGGTTCCACGGGTGGCGCATGTCCACCGGGTTGCCGAGCGGGTCGTGGGTGACGAAGGGCTGCTCGCCGGCCCAGTCGTCGTAGTAGGACGAGCCGAGCAGGATCCGCAGGCCGAGGTTGATGTCGACGAGGTCGCTGGTGACCAGCCGGCCGTCGACGACGATGCCCGGGGTGACGTACATCGCCCGGCCCCAGGTGTTCATGTTCTCGTAGCGGTAGTCGACCACGCCGGGGTTCTGGAACGCCCCCCAGCAGCCGAGCAGGATGCGGCGGCGGCCCACCTCCTCGTACCCGGGCAGGGCCTCGTAGAAGAAGTCGAAGACGTCGTCGTTCATGGCGACGGCCTGCTTGACGAAGTCGATGACGTGCAGGAGCCGGGAGAGGTAGTCGGTGAAGGCGGTCGGCGAGGGCACGGTGCCGACCCCGCCCGGGTAGAGGGTGGAGGGGTGGACGTGCCGGCCCTCCATCAGGCAGAACATCTCCCGCGTCACCCGGGAGACCTTCAGCGCCTCCTTGTACACCTCGCCCTCGAACGGGTTGAACGCGCGCATGATGTCGGCGATGGTGCGGTACCCGTGGATGTCGCCGCGGGGCGCCTGGGTGCGTTCCGCGCGGGCCAGGACGGAGGGGTTGGTCGCCTTGACCATGGCCTCGCAGAAGTCGACGAAGACGAGGTTGTCCTGGAAGATCGTGTGGTCGAACATGTACTCGGCGGCCTCGCCGAGGTTGGTGATGTGCTCGGCCAGCGGCGGCGGCTTCACGCCGTAGGCCATCTGCTGGGCGTAGTTGGAGCAGGTGGTGTGGTTGTCGCCGCAGATGCCGCAGATGCGCGAGGTGATGAACCCGGCGTCCCGCGGGTCCTTGCCCTTCATGAACACGGAGTACCCGCGGAACAGCGACGAGGTGGAACGGCAGTCCACCACCTCCCTGTTGGCGAAGTCGATCTTCGTGTAGATGCCCAGGTTCCCGATGATCCGGGTGATCGGATCCCAGGACATGTCCACGATCTGCGCGGGTTTGCGCCCGGCCGCGTGTGCCTCGGTCGCCGTCATGTCAGTGAACCTCGTTCCTCGCCGTCCGTGTGCCGCGGCTCGACCTCGTCGGGGCGGAAGTAGTGGAAGCGGCCGTACCAGCTGTGCAGTTCGGCCGCCGGATCGTCGTCGACGGTGACGGCGAGGTGCACGCTGCCGTCCACGTCGTGCCGGAGCGCGGCGACACGGGCCGCGCGTCCCTCCAGGAACATGTCCTGCGCGTCGGCGCCCCGGCGGCGCGGGCGCAGCCGCACCCGGCTGCCGGCGCCCACCGGCACCCCGTCGACCAGCACGATGTCGGTCGACGGCGACAGCCCGTCGTCACCGCCCTCCCGCCACCAGACGGGCCGGGCCGCACCGGGCCGCGGGACGTCGGTGGCGGCCTCGGGCGACGGGGCCGTGACCGCCGCACGCTCACGTCCCGCGGGCGCCAGGGAGCGGATGGCGCCGTGCAGGCGGGAGAAGACTGCCGGGGGCATGGTGTCCACCCGGTCGAGGATCTCGGCCGCGCGCGGATCGGTGGCGCGTGCCTCGGCCTTCTCCGCGTCCGTCAGCAGCATGGTGCGCAGCGTCAGGATCTCGTCGATCTCCGCGGCGTCGTGCAGGTCGCCCGGGCTCTCGGGGGCCACCTGCGGCCGGTCGGGAAGGATGATCGGGGCGGAGAGCAGCATGTCCGCGACGCCCTCGTGGCGGTCACCGGCCTGCTCCGCGCCGCCGAGCACGGGGAAGGTGAACGCGTTGCGGCACCCGCGCACGAGGTCCGCCAGCTCCGCGGGCGGATCGATCAGGGACACGAACTCCACCCCCGTACCGCCGACGAGGGTGTGCGCGGCGACGAGCGCGCCGCGCAGCGCCTCGTCGCGACAGACCCCCGGGTCCGGGGCCGTTCCCGTGTTCTCGGTGCGCACCCGCAGCCTGACCAGGCCGGGGCCGAGCCGCTCGGCCGTGAGCGTGGTGCGCGCCCGTACCTCCTCGCACCGGCGCACCACGCGGCCGGCGCCGGCGGCCAGCGGCTCGGCCCGCGTACCGGCGGGCGACCCCACCGCGGCCGCGTGCTCCGTGCCGTCGAGCAGGTCGGCCAGGGCGGCGGTGACGTCGACCTCGCGCGGCACCGCCTCGTCGAACGTCAGGTGCACCGCACCGTCGTCCGTGCGCAGCGACTCGACCGGGCGGTGCCGGCCGTCCGGGCCGGCCTCCTCCACCTGCTTGCGCAGCACCTGGAGGTAGCGCACCCGCACCCGCAGCACGGCGTCCGGCCGCAGGACCCGCAGCAGGCACTCCGTGCGCTGGTACCAGGAGTCGGCGGAACCGGACGGGCCGGGTGTGACCGGCCCGTCGCGCTCCACCAGGTCGCGGGGCAGCAGCACCCCGAACTGCCAGCGGACCCGGTTCTTGGGCGAGGAGCGGCGGTAGGGGTAGAGCAGGTAGCCCTCGTACAGGACGGCGTCGGCCACCGCGCACAGCTGCGCGAAGCCGGTCCCGTCGTCGGGGCCGGAGTCCGCGGCGGTGGCGTCGACGGCCGATCCGGCGCGGGCAACGCCGTCCTCGGCCACGGCATCGGGCATCCGGCCTCCTCGGTTCGCGTGTGCGCCATCCCTTCCACCACCGGCACCCGCCTCACTCGGCCTCCGCCCCTGGGGCTGCCCGGGTTGCTCCGTCCGGCGCAGCCCGCGGCCCCCGCGGCGCCGGAAGGCGGCAGACTGCCCGGACGACGAGGAAGCCCACGACCTCCCGCGGGGTGCCATGCAGACGTTCCTGCCGTACGCCGACTTCACCGAGTCGGCGCGGGTGCTCGACCGACGCAGACTGGGCAAGCAGCGGGTCGAGGCGCTGCAGGTGCTGCGCGGGCTCACCGTTCCCGGCTACGGATGGCGCCGGCATCCGGCCGTGCGCATGTGGGCCGGTTACGAGGAAGCCCTCGTGCGCTACGGGCTCGACGTCTGCCGCGTCTGGCGCGAGCACGGCCACCAGGACAGCTGTGCCGCCACGCTCGTCGCCGACCTGGCCGCCCGCCGCCCCGGCCTCGGCGTGCGCGAGCAGGCCGAGCTGGCCGCCGCCGGTGAGCTGCCGCCCTGGCTCGGCGACGAGGCCCTGCACCGCAGCCACCGCTCCGCGCTGGTGCGCAAGGACCCGCAACGGTACGCCGGCCTGTTCCCGGGGGTGCCGGACGACCTGCCGTACGTGTGGCCGGCCTCGGACCGGGAGTCCCTCACCTAGGGCGTTCTTCGAAAGCAGCGCCTTCCGCCCGGAGGGCGGGCCCCGCGGGACTTTCGAAACACGCCCTGGCCAGTGCTGCGGCCGGAAGGGTTCACCGGCTGACCTTTCCGGCCGCAGCGCCAGCCGGCCGTATGGCATGGGACGCCCTGGCCAGGGCACTTGGAACGGGCGGCGGTGTGCGCGGCAGCCGAGCCACGGCCGACCGTGTGGGAGAGCGCATGGGAGTGCTGGCCCGGGTGGACTCCTACCAGCGACGGCACCGCTGGGCGGGGCTGCCGCTGGCCGTGGTCTACAAGTTCTACGACGACCAGGCGGCCTACCTGGCCGCCCTGCTCACGTACTACGGCTTCCTGGCGCTCTTCCCGCTGCTGCTCTTCCTCGTCGCGGTGCTCAGCGCCGTCCTCAGCAGCAGCCCGCACCTCCAGCACGCGGTCCTGAACTCGGCCCTCAGAGAGTTCCCCGTGATCGGTGACCAGCTCGTCCACAACATCCACTCGTTCCAGGGCAACGCGATCGCCGTCGCGGTGGGCGTGGCCGGCAGCCTCTACGGCGTGCTGAACATCGCCCAGGCCGCCCAGCACGCGCTGAACAAGATCTTCGCCGTGCCCCGGCATGCCCGGCCCGACCCGTTCCGCTCCCGCTGGAAGGGGCTGAAGTTCCTGTCGCTGCTCGCGCTCGGCCTGTGCGTCACCACCGTCCTGTCCACTGCCGCGCAGTGGGCGTCGGGCCTGTTCGGCGCCCGGCTGGCCGTCGGGGTCGGGATCGCCGCCGAAGCGCTGGCCGTCCTGCTGAACGCCGCGCTGCTGATCGCCAGCTACCGGCTGCTGACCCGGCGTCGGCTGCCGCTGCGCGTGCTGTACGGTCCGGCGCTGGGCGCCGCCTGCGCCTGGCAGGCGCTGCTGTGGGGCGGCACGTACTACGTCGACCACGTCCTCCAGGGCGCCACGGCCACGTACGGCCTGTTCGGTATCGTGCTCGGCCTGCTCGCCTGGATCTACCTCGGCGCACTGGTCTACGTCCTCACGGCCGAGGTCGGCGCCGTGCGGTGCATGCGGCTGTGGCCCCGCAGCCTGCTCAGCCCGTTCACCGAGCGCGTCCACCTCAGCGCGGGCGACCAGCGGGCCTACCGGTCCTACGCGACGACCGAGTCCTTCAAGGGCTTCGAGAAGATCACCGTCCACTTCGACCCGCCCCCGCACGCGCGCACCGGTGAGGACCCCGATCCGTCCGATCACGATCCGGGCTGCCCTTCCTGAGGCCGGGGCCGCCGCTCGGGGGAGCTCGGCACCCGCAGCGCCAGCAGCGCGACGTCGTCGTCGTAGGCGTCCCGCCGGGTGATGAGCGCGTCGCACAGCGCGTGCAGCGGGGCGGTGGCCAGGGTGGCCGCGCGTTCGGCCAGCTGCCGCAGGCCGGCGTCGATGTCCTGGCCGCGGCGCTCGATCAGGCCGTCGGTGAACAGCAGCAGGGTGCTCGCCCAGGGCAGCGGGCGGCTGTGGTCGGGGCGGGGCAGCGCCGGATCGACGCCGACCGGGATGCCGTGCTGCTCGGGAGCCAGGACGTGCACGGTGCCGTCGGCGGTGACCAGCAGCGGCGGCGGATGCCCGGCGTTGGTCCAGCGCACGGTGTAACCGACGCCCGCCTCGTGCTCGATCCGGGCCGCCACCAGCGTGGCCGCGGTCGGGTCGCCGTACGTGCTCAGTGCCCGGTCGAGCGTGTCGACGACCAGGCTCGGCGGCCCGCACCGGTCGAAGGCCAGGGCGCGCAGCATGTTGCGGATCTGTCCCATCAGCGGCGCGGCCTCCACGTCGTGGCCGGTGACGTCGCCGACGACGACGAAGACGGCGCCGTCGGGCAGCGGCGTCGCGTCGTACCAGTCCCCGCCGAGCCGAGGCAGCTCGGAGGCGGGCTCGTAGCGCGCCTCGATGCGCAGCGGCGCCAGATCGGGCAGGACGGGCAGCATCCGGCGCTGGAACTGCTCGGTGGCCCGCTTGAGGTGCTCGTACAGCCGGGCGTTCTCGATGCTGACGCCCGCCGCGCTGGCCAGCGCCGTCAGCAGTGCCTCGTCGTCGTCGCCGAACGGCGTCCCGTCGTGCTTGTCGGCGAGGTACAGGTTGCCGTACACCGTCCCGCGCACCGTCAGGGGCACCCCGAGGAGGGTGCGCATCACGGGGTGGCCCTCGGGGAAGCCGATCGAGCGGGGGTCGGAGGCCACGTCGTCCACGCGCAGCGGCCTGCGGTCCGCGATCAGGCTGCCCAGCAGCCCGTGGCTCTGCGGCAGCCCGGACTCGCCCTTCAGCCGTTCGGCGTCCACGCCCGCGGTGATCAGGTCGACGAACTCGCCGGAGTCCCCGAGCACCCCGAGGGCGCCGTAGCGGGCCGCGACCAGGTCGGCGGCCACGTCCACGATGTGCTGGAGCAGGGCCCTGGTGTCCATGTCCGCACTCATGGCCACCACGGCGTCCAGCAGCCGGCGCAGCCTGCGCTGCCCGAGGGCCAGCTGCCGCACCTGGGCGCTCAGCTCCTCGAAGGACCTGGACCCGGCCCGGCGGCCGATCTCCTCCAGCGCGGCGGTCACCCGCCCGGCCGCCTCGTCCTCCGGCTCCGGCAGCCATGGTTCCTCGGACATGCCAGGCACCTTCCGCCAAGGACCGGGGCCCGTTCGTTCCCCCTCAGTGCCCCGGCACGATCACCTTACGCCGCCCCCCGGTAGGAGGCGTTTGTGATGATTCGCGCGATTGGCCGCTTGTCGTCCGGTCGGTGACGATCAAGACTGGCGACGGCCGGGTCCCGACATGGGCAGGACGCGTCGGCCGGGTCCTGCGCGAGAGAGGCGAGCGTGTGAGCACCGACCGCTCTGGTGAGGCTCTCGACCGTCTGATGCGCTCGGCGCAGTACTTCTTCCCCGGGGAGCAGTCGCCCGACCGGCGGGTCCTGTACCGGGACGGGGGCCGGGCCGCCGACGAGTTCTACCGGGAGCGGTGGCGGCACGACCGGGAGGTGCGCTCCACCCACGGGGTGAACTGCACGGGTTCCTGCTCGTGGCGGGTGTTCGTCAAGGACGGGATCATCACCTGGGAGACCCAGGCCACCGACTACCCGTCCGTGGGCCCCGACTCGCCCGAGTACGAGCCGCGCGGCTGCCCGCGCGGCGCCTCCTTCTCCTGGTACACGTACTCGCCGACCCGGATCCGCTACCCCTACGTGCGCGGCCCGCTCCTGGACCTGTGGCGGCAGGCCCGCTCCCGCACCGTCGACCCCGTCGCGGCGTGGGAGTGGCTCACCTCCGACCCCGAGCGGTGCGCGGCGTACAAGCGGGCCCGCGGCAAGGGCGGCTTCGTGCGCTGCACCTGGCAGGAGGTCACCGAACTGGTGGCGGCGGCGCAGGTGCACACCGTCAAGCGGTACGGCCCCGACCGCATCGTCGGCTTCTCGCCGATCCCGGCGATGTCGATGGCCTCCTACGCGGCGGGCAGCCGCTACCTGTCGATGATCGGCGGGACGATCTCCTCCTTCTACGACTGGTACGCCGACCTGCCGATGGCCTCGCCGCAGGTGTTCGGCGACCAGACCGACGTACCGGAGTCCGGCGACTGGTGGAACGCCGGCTACCTGATCGTGTGGGGCACCAACCTGCCGATCACACGCACGCCCGACGCGCACTTCATGACGGAGGCGCGCTTCCGCGGCCAGAAGGTCGTCGTGGTCTCCCCGGACTACGGTGACCACACCAAGTTCGCCGACGACTGGCTCGCCGCGGCTCCCGGCACCGACGGCGCGCTCGCCATGGCCATGGGCCACGTCATCCTCACCGAGTTCTACCGCGACCGGCACGTCCCCCGCTTCACCGAGTACGCCAAGACCTACACGGACCTGCCGTTCCTCGTGACCCTGCGCGAGCGCGAGGGCGCGTACGTGCCCGACAAGTTCCTCACCGCTGCGGACCTGCCCGGGGCGGGCGGCGAGGAGGCCGCCGCCTTCAAGACCGTGCTCCTGGACGCCCGCACCGGCGAGGCGGTCGTGCCCAACGGATCGCTCGGCTTTCGCTGGACGTCCCCCGAGGACGGTCCCCGCTGGAACCTGCGGCTCGACGGCGTCGACCCGCTGCTGTCCCTGCACGGGCGGCCGGGCGGCGAGGCGGTGGCGGTGGACCTGCCGCGCTTCGACACCGGGCCGGGGGAGTCCGGGTCGGTGCTGCGGCGGGGCGTGCCGGCCACACGGATCGGCGGCCGCCTGGTCACCACCGTCTTCGACCTCGTCATGGCCCAGTACGGGGTGGCCCGCGCGGGCCTGCCCGGCCGTTGGCCCACCGGCTACGACGACGCGGCCGTGCCCTGCACCCCCGCCTGGCAGGAGACCGTCACCTCCGTGCCGGCCGGGGCGGCGGCCCGGGTGGCCCGGGAGTTCGCCCGCAACGCCGAACGCACCGGCGGCCGGTCCATGATCGCGATGGGGGCGGGCACCAACCACTGGTTCCACTCCGACCAGATCTACCGGAGCTTCCTGTCCCTGGTGATGCTCACCGGCTGCCAGGGCGTCAACGGCGGCGGCTGGGCGCACTACGTCGGCCAGGAGAAGGTGCGCCCGCTCACCGGCTGGTTCCACCTCGCCTTCGGCCTCGACTGGCAGCGGCCCACCCGGCACATGGTCGGCACCCCGCTGTTCTGGCTGGCCACCGACCAGTGGCGCTACGAGGCCTTCCCCGCCGACGTGCTCACCAGCGAACTGGGGCAGGGCCGCCTGGCGGGCCGTACGCTGCCCGACTGCAACGCGCTCGCCGCCCGGCTGGGCTGGATGCCCTCCCACCCGGCGTTCGACCGAAACCCGCTCGACCTGTGCGACGAGGCCGAACGGGCCGGCAAGGAGGTCGCCGACCACATCGTCGGCGAACTGAAGGCGGGACGGCTGCGGTTCGCAGCGCAGGACCCGGACGCCCCGGCCAACTTCCCCCGGGTGCTGCTCATCTGGCGCGCGAACCTGTTCGCGTCCTCGATGAAGGGCCACGAGTACATGCTGCGGCACCTGCTCGGCACCGACGACGCGGTGACGGCCCCCGAGACCCCGCCCCACCTGCGTCCCGCGGACGTCACCTGGCGCGAGCAGGCGCCCGTCGGCAAGCTCGACCTGTCCGTGGCCGTCGACTTCCGGATGACCAGCACCTGCCTGTTCTCCGACGTGGTGCTGCCGGCGGCCACCTGGTACGAGAAGTACGACCTGTCCTCCACCGACATGCACCCCTTCGTGCACGCCTTCAACCCGGCGATCGCACCGCCCTGGCAGACCCGCAGCGACTTCGACATCTTCCACGCGATGGCCGCCGAGTTCTCCCGCCTGGCCGCCGGCCACCTCGGCGTGCGCCGTGACGTCATCGCGGCCCCGCTCGCCCACGACACCCCGGACGAACTGGCCCAGCCGCACGGCCGGGTCCGTGACTGGAGGGCCGGCGAGTGCGAACCCGTCCCCGGCCGCACCCTGCCGAAACTGATCGTGGTCGAGCGCGACTACACCAAGGTCGCCGAGAAGATGGCCGCCGTCGGCCCCCTCATCGACACCCTCGGCACCTCGACCAAGGGCCTCACCTGGAAACCCGGGGAGGAGATCGCCTACCTGCGCGCGCGCAACGGCACGGTCCGCGGCGGGGTCGCCGACGGACGGCCGTCCATCGCCCGCGACGACCAGTTCTGCGAGGCCGTCCTGGCGCTGTCCGGCACCACCAACGGGCGGGTGGCCGTGCAGTCGCTGCGCGCCCTGGAGGAACGCACCGGCGTCCCGCTCGCCGACCTGGCCGAGGAACGCGCCGGCGACCGCATCACCTTCGAGGACACCCGCGTCCAGCCCCGCGCGGTCATCACCTCCGCCGAGTGGTCCGGCACCGAGTCCGGCGGCCGGCGCTACTCGCCCTTCACCGTCAACGTCGAACGCCTCAAACCCTGGCACACCCTCACCGGCCGCCAGCACTTCTTCCTCGACCACGACTGGATGGCCGAGTTCGGCGAGCAACTGCCGCTCTACCGGCCTCCGTTGAACATGCTCGCCCACGTCGGCGACCCACGCCGCCACCCGGCCGGGCACCGCGAACTCGTCGTGCGCTACCTGACCCCGCACTCGAAGTGGTCCATCCACTCCGAGTACCAGGAGAACCTGCACATGCTCACGCTGTTCCGCGGCGGGCCGGTGATCTGGATGAGCCCCCTGGACGCGGAGAGGATCGGCGCCGCCGACAACGACTGGATCGAGGCGTACAACCGCAACGGCGTGGTCGCCTGCCGCGCCGTGGTCACCCACCGCATGCCCGAGGGCACCGTGTTCATGTACCACACCATGGACCGCCACCTGAACGTACCGCGCACCGAGACCTCGGGACTGCACGGCGGCGGCGACAACTCCCTGACCAGGCTGTTGATCAAACCCACCCATCTGATCGGCGGCTACGCCCAGTTCAGCTACGGCTTCAACTACATCGGTCCCACCGGCAACCAGCGGGACGAGATCACCGTCATCCGCCGCCGCGCACAGGAGGTCGACTTCACGTGAAGGTCATGGCCCAGGTGGCGATGGTGATGAACCTGGACAAGTGCATCGGCTGCCACACCTGCTCGGTGACCTGCAAACAGACCTGGACCAACCGGCCGGGCTCCGAGTACGTCTGGTTCAACAACGTCGAGACCAAGCCGGGCGCCGGCTACCCGCGCCGCTACGAGGACCAGGAGAAGTGGAAGGGCGGCTGGACCCTGAACCGGCGGGGCCGGCTGACGCTCAGGTCCGGCGGCCGGGTGCGCAAGCTGCTCAGCCTGTTCTACAACCCCGAACTGCCCTCCCTCGACGACTTCTACGAGCCGTGGACGTACGACTACCGGAGCCTGACCACCGCGCCCCTGTCCGACAGCTTCGCCAGCGCCCGCCCCAAGTCCCAGCTGACCGGCCGGGACATGCGGCCCGTGCACGGCCCGAACTGGGACGACGACCTCGCCGGCGCCGGTGAGTACGCCGCCGCCGACCCGAACCTGAAGGGACTCGCCGAACGCGTGCGGATGGAGTTCGAGCACACCTTCATGTTCTACCTGCCGCGGATCTGCGAGCACTGCCTCAACCCGTCCTGCGTGGCCTCCTGTCCCTCGGGCGCGATGTACAAGCGGGAGGAGGACGGCATCGTCCTCGTCGACCAGGACCGCTGCCGCGGCTGGCGGTTCTGCGTCTCCGGCTGCCCCTACAAGAAGGTCTACTTCAACCACCGCACCGGCAAGGCCGAGAAGTGCACCTTCTGCTACCCGCGCATCGAGGCCGGGCAGCCCACCGTCTGCTCCGAGACCTGCGTCGGCCGGCTGCGCCACCTGGGCGTGCTGCTCTACGACGCCGACGCCGTCCTCGACGCGGCCTCCGTCAAGGAGGACAAGGACCTGTACGAGGCACAGCTGTCCGTCTTCCTCGACCCCGACGAGCCCTGGGTGCAGGAGGCCGCCGAACGCGACGGCGTCGCCCGGGACTGGATCGAGGCCGCCCGGCGCTCACCGGTGTACGCACTGATCAAACGACACCGGGTGGCCCTGCCCCTGCACCCGGAGTACCGCACCCTGCCGATGGTCTGGTACGTCCCCCCGCTCTCCCCGGTCGCCGACGCCGTGCACGCCACCGGCTACCACGACGACGACCCCGACCGGATCTTCGCCGCCATCGACGCGCTGCGCATCCCGGTCGAGTACCTGGCGAACCTCTTCACCGCCGGTGACACCGCCGTGGTCGAGGGCGTGCTGCGCAAACTCACCACCATGCGCGCCCACATGCGGGCCCGGCAGCTCGGCGACCCCGCCCCCCGGGACCTGCTCGACCGCGTGGGCGCGAGCGCCGACGACATCGAGGACCTGTACCGGCTGCTCGCCGTCGCCAAGTACGAGGAACGCTACGTCGTCCCCAAGGCGCACGCCGAGGGATCGGGCGCGCTGATGGCCCAGCACTGCTCCCTGGACCACCCCGGCGGCGTGGGCGATTCCGGGGCGCGCGAGGCGGACCGGCTCGGCCCGCTGCCGCCGCCCGCGCTGCCCGGCCTCACGGCACCCGGCGGCGGCAGCCAGTTCCGCGACAGCGAGGGACAGGTGCGCTTCAACCTCCTCGGCTGGAACGGCGACGGTCCGGCACCAGGACTCTTCGGAACCCCGGGAGACGCCTCATGAGCCCGCGCCTCGCCCCGCGCCGCACCCCGCACCGGGCCGCGGACACCCCGCTCGTGCACCGCGTCGCCGCCGTCCTGCTGCGCTACCCGGACCCCGGCGCGCTCGCCTGCCTCGACGACGTCACCGCCGTCCTGCCCGCCGTCACCGACGCCGCCGACCGGGCCCGGCTGGCCGCCGTCGCCGAGCACCTGCGGAGCCTGGCACCCACCGAGGCCGCCCAGCGCTACGTGGCCACCTTCGACCACACCCGGCGCCGCTCCCTGCACCTGACCTACTACCGGCACGGCGACACCCGCGCCCGCGGCATGGCGCTGCTCGCCCTCAAGCACACCTACCGCGCGGCCGGCCACGAGCCCCCCGAGTCCGAGCTGCCGGACTTCCTCCCGCTCGTGCTGGAGTTCGCCGCGCTCGCCCCGGAGCCCGGGCACCGCGTCCTCGTGCAGTGCCGGGCCGGCCTCGAACTGCTCCGCCGGGCGCTGGCCGAGCGGTCCGACCCGTACACACCCGTACTGGAGGCGGTGTGCGGACGGCTGCCCCGGCCGGGCCGCCGCGAGCGCGAGACCTGGCGGCGGCTGGCCGCCGACGGGCCGCCCGCCGAACAGGTGGGCCTGGAGCCGTTCGCGCCGCCCGAGTACATGGCCGCCGCCTCCGCCCCCTCGGCGCACCCGACGCCCCCGGCCGAGCCCGTCCCCGCCCCGACCGGAGAGAACCGATGAACTCCTGGGACCTGTGGTGGTGGGTCATCCTGCCCTACCTCGCCCTCGTCACCTTCGTCGTCGGCCACGTGTGGCGCTGGCGCTACGACCAGTTCGGCTGGACCAGCCGCTCCACGCAGCTCCAGGAGCGGCGCCTGCTCAAGTGGGGCGGGCCCCTCTTCCACTACGGCACGTTCGCGGCCATCGCGGGCCACGTGCTCGGCATCCTCGTCCCGGAGTCCTTCACCCGGTGGCTCGGCATCCCCGAGAACACCTACCGCTGGTTCTCCACCATCGGCGGCACCGTCGCCGCGCTCGCCGTGCTCGCCGGGGTCGCGGTCCTCGCCTTCCGCCGCACCACCGTGCCCCGCGTGCGCGCCTCCACCAGCCCCGTCGACTGGCTGGCGCTGCTCCTGCTGGCCGTCGTGATCGTGCTGGGCATCATCCCGACCATGGGCGTCAACCTCTTCGGCGCCGGCTACGACTACCGGCAGAGCGTCGCGCTGTGGTTCCGCGGCCTGTTCGCCGGGAACCCCGACGTCGCGGCCATCTCCCACGCCCCGTTGATCTACCAGGTCCACGCCACCGCGGCCTGGGCGATCCTCGCCGTGTGGCCCTTCACCCGGCTGGTGCACGCCTGGAGCGTCCCGCTGTGGTATCTGTGGCGTCCGTACGTCCTCTACCGGCGCCGGGTCCCGGCCCACCCCGCCGAGCCGGGCACCAGCGGCCGCCGCTGGCGCCGCATCGGCGTCCGTTACTGAGCCCCGGCCCGCCGCCCGCCCCGACCGGCCCGTCCGCCCTCGTCCGTCAGCAGGAGTACAGCCATGCAGAAGATCTCCCTCGACGCCCGCGCCCGTGAGCACCTGGAACGGGCGGAGGCCTCCTCCACCGGCCGCAGCGCGGAGACCGTCTACGGCGGCCACGAGCGCGTGCTGCGGCAGACCCTGATCACTCTGCGCGCCGGGACCGAGCTGACCGAGCACGAGAACCCGGGCGAGGCGACCGTGCTGGTGCTGCGCGGCCGCGTCCGCCTGCGCAGCGGCGACGCCTCCTGGGACGGCATGGCAGGGGACCTGCTCATCGTGCCCCCGGCCCGGCACAGCCTGGAGGCCGTCGAGGACGCCGCGGCGCTGCTGACGGTCGCCAAGCGGCCCTGAGCGCGCGGTGCGCGGCCGGCCGGGCGGCGGGGATCGCCCGCGGCCCGGCCGGCCCGCCGCTCAGGCTGTCAGCAGGCGCCCTCGTCCTGCCACGGGCCCCACTGGGAGGCGCCGGGGATCTCGTTCTGCGTCCACCACTTGGCCTTCCAGTTGTGCTTGCCGTAGGAGACCTCGCTGCCCCCGGTGTACGCCGTGGTCGCGTTCCACGCCGTCTTGCAGCCGGTGCTCGGCGGCGGCGTGGTGGGAGGCGTCGTGGGCGGGGTCACCCCGGCGAACTTCACCGAGTACTTGGCGAAGTCCCAGGAGCTCTGCGGCACGCTGGAGCAGGTGCCCGAGGTCCGGCCGCCGTTGTCGGGCGGCGAGCACTGGCGGTCGCGGTTGAGCGACCAGAAGGTGAAGCGGTCCATGTTGTGGCCGGTGGCGAAGTCCAGCACGGTCTGGAAGTCGCTCTGCGGGAACATCTCCCCGGTGTCGCTGCGGCCGTTCATGCCGGAGAAGCCCTCGTGGGCGTAGGCGGTCGCCTCGTCCCAGCCGAAGGTGGACTGCAGGACCTGGTTGAACTTGGTCAGCGCGGCGGTCTGGGACGCCGCGCCGTTGAAGCCGCCGTCGAACGGCATGATGGAGAAGTTGTTGGGCGTGAACCCCTGGGACTTGGCCTCCAGCAGCATCTGCTTGCCGAACCAGCCGGTGCCGTCCGCGGTCCCCGCGGTGGTGACGGAGACGTACAGCCCGGGGTTGTTCTGCTGGAGGATCTTCGCCGCGCCGATCTCGTTCTTGATGGCGGCGGTGTTCTCGTACTCCGGCTCCTCCAGGTCGAAGTCGATGGCGTGCAGGCCGTACTTGGTGATGACCTGCTGGTACGCCGCGGCCGTGGCGGACGCGTCCGAGCAGGCCTGCCCGAGCTTGGTGCCGCCGTAGCCGCCGATGGAGACGGAGACGTCGCCGCCCTTGGCGCGGATGGCGTCGATCACCGACTTCACGGCGGTGTCGGAGGAGACCGCGGCCTTGCCGTCCCAGGTGGGCGAGCAGCCGCCGCCGTCGGGGGCGAGGACGAAGGCGAGCTGGAACGCCTTCAGGCCGGTGGCGTCCATGATGGCGCCGGCGTTCGGCGGATCGTTGTCCAGCGGCATGAGGTACGGGGCCGCGGCGTACCAGCGGTTGCTCAGCGCGCTCGGCGCGCCCGAGGCGTTGCCCGCGACCAGTGCGGTGGTGCCGAGGGCGGCGAGCCCGACGGCGGCGGTCGCGCCCAGACATGCGCGAAGACGTGTCACTGCGTGCCTCCAGGGGAGGTGGTGGGGAAGTCGCCCCAGCTTCCTGAGGGTGTTGCGGGCACGTCAACGGATTGGTCTGGACCAGGTGATTCCTTGGACTGGACCATGCGATTCCTTTACCTTGTTCCCGCGCTACCGGCTCCCGTCGGGGGGAACCCGCCAAAGCTGTGACAGTGCGTCGGATCGGCCTGGTCGTGCACGGCGGCCGGCCCGAGGCCGTGGCCGCCGAAGGGACCGTGCACGCCTGGTGCGAGGAGCGCGCCGTGCGGTGCACCGACATCGACGTGTGGCACGACGGCGGCCGGCGCAGCGCGGGCGAGGAGGTGGAGGCCGCCGGCGACCCCGACCTCATCGTCACCCTGGGCGGCGACGGCACCTTCCTGCGCGGCGCCCGCCTCGCCGCGGAACACGACGCCCTGGTCCTGGGCGTCGACCTCGGCCGGGTCGGCTTCCTCACCGAGGTGCCCGCCACGGTCGTGCGCGCAGCCCTGGACGCCGTGGTCGAGGACCGGCTGACCGTCGAGAGCCGCATGCTGCTCACCCTGCGTGCCTCACGCCGCCTGGAGGTGCCCGCGGGCATCGAGGAGCTGATGCGCTACGGCCGCCGCCCGCTGCTGCCCCCGCCCCGCGTGCGCACCGACTGCGAGGCCGGCGGCGACTGGGGCATCGCCCTGAACGTCACCGCGCTCAACGACATCGTGCTGGAGAAACTGGCCCGCGACCGGCAGGTGTCCGTCGGCGTCTACATCGCCGGCCGGCTCCTGGCGTCGTACTCCGCCGACGCCCTGCTCGTCGCCACCCCCACCGGGTCGACCGCCTACAGCTTCGCCGCCGGCGGCCCCGTCGTCTCCCCGCGCGCGGACGCCCTCGTCTTCACCCCCGTCGCCCCGCACATGGCGTTCAACCGCTCGGTGGTGGCGGCGCCCGACGAACCCGTGGCGCTGCGCGTGCTGGAACGGTCCGGGCAGGCCGCCGTCAGCATCGACGGCCAGTTGCGGGGCGTGCTGGACGCGGGCGACTGGATCGGCGTGTACGCCGCCCCGCGCCGGCTGCGGGCCGTACGGCTGGGCCCCATGGACTTCTACGGCCGCCTGCGCGAGCGGATGAACCTCACCGACGCCCCGGCGGCGGTGGCCGACGGCACCCCCGCCCCGCTGTGGCCGGTGACGACCCCGCCGCCCGGCGACCTCACCCACCTCGCGCTGCCGCCCGTACCCGACGCCGGGGCGCGCCCGGCCGGGGCCGACCCGCACGCGGGCCACCAGGACGGACCCGACGGGCCCCGACGCGGGTAGCCGGCCGGCGGGGCGGGCACGCCCGCAAGGCGCCGGTTGGCCGGGGCGCCAGGGGGCACTCGGGCGGGCGAGGGCACGACAGCGACTCCCGGAGGCACGCGTGGCCGTACGTCACCGTCTGATCAAGACCACACCCGGGACCGTGTGGGCCCTGCTCGCCGACGGCACCCGCTACGCCGAGTGGGTCGTGGGCACGGCCACTTCCGAACCCGTGCGCGGACGGTGGCCGCAGCTCGGCTCCGCCATCGAGTACCAGGTCCGCCTCGGACCGCTGCGGCTCACCAACCAGACCATCGTCCGCAACTGCGCGGAGGGCACCCTGCTCGAACTGGAGGCTCAAGCGGGCTTCCTGGGCACCGCGCGCATCTCCGTCGAACTGCGCCCCTGGGGCGAGCACTGCCTGGTCATCGTGGACGAGCACCCCTTGCAGGGCGCGGGCGGCGTAGTGCACAACGTGGGCGTCGAGGCGCTGATCCAGATCCGGCACCGCGCCATGCTCGCCCGCCTCGCCAAGGTGTGCGAGGGCGACGCGGCACGCGCCCGCCAGGCGCCGCGGGACACCGCCGAAGCGCACGGAGCGGGAGGCGGCCATGCCTGATGCCGTGGTGATCGGGGCCGGCCCCAACGGCCTGGTGGCGGCGAACCTGCTGGCCGACGCGGGCTGGAGCGTGGAGGTCCTGGAGGAACAGCCCGAACCCGGCGGGGCGGTGCGGCACGACAGGGGCGTCGACCCGGACTTCGTCAACGACCTCTTCAGCTCCTTCTACCCGCTGGCCGCCGCCTCGCCCGTCCTGGCCCGGCTCCGGCTCCAGGACCACGGCCTGCGCTGGAGCCACGCCCCGCACGTGCTGGCCCACCCCCTGACCGACGGCCGGTGCGCCGTCCTGGACCGGGGCATCGACACCACCGCGGCCTCCCTCGACGCGTTCGCCGCCGGGGACGGGGCGGCCTGGCGACGCCTGCACGAGATCTGGCAGCGGCTGGGACCCGACCTGATGGACGCCCTGTTCGCCCCGTTCCCGCCGGTCAGGGCCGGGGCCCGGCTGGCGGCCCGGCTGCGGGGCGCGGGCGGGCTGCGGCTGGCCCGCACCATGCTGCTCCCGGTGCGCCGGATGGGGGAGGAGGAGTTCCGCGGCGAGGGCGGCCGGCTGCTCCTGGCCGGCAACGCACTGCACGCCGACCTCGCGCCGGAGTCCGCCGGCAGCGGCGGGTTCGGCTGGCTGATGTCCATGCTCGGCCAGACCAACGGCTTCCCCGTCCCGGTCGGCGGAGCCGGCGCCCTCACCCAGGCCCTGACCCGGCGGCTGCGCGCGCAGGGCGGCACCCTGCGCTGCGGCGAGCGGGTCGACCACGTCGTCGTACGCGGCGGGCGTGCCGTCGGTGTGCGCACCGCGGGCGGCGCCGTGGTGGCCGCGGACCGGGCCGTGCTCGCCGACGTGTCCGTGCCCGCCCTGTACGGCGGCCTCGTCGACCCCGAGCACCTGCCCCCGCAGCTCCTCGCCGACCTGCGCCGCTTCCAGTGGGACTTCGCCACCTTCAAGGTCGACTGGGCGCTGGACGGCCCCGTGCCGTGGCGGACCGGGCCGACCGCAGGGGCGGGCACCGTCCACCTGGCGGACGGCCTCGACGAACTCACCCGGTTCGCCGCGCAGATCGCCATGCGGCAGGTCCCCGACCGGCCCTTCGCGCTGTTCGGCCAGATGACGACGGCGGACCCCTCGCGCTCCCCGCGCGGCACCGAGTCGGCCTGGGCCTACACGCACGTCCCCCGGGAGATCACCGGGGACGCGGCGGACGAGGGGCTGACCGGCGCGTGGGACACCCGCGAGCAGGAGATCATGGCCGACCGGGTGGAACGGCAGGTCGAACGGTTCGCACCGGGCTTCCGTGCGACGGTCCGCGCCCGCCGGATCCTGGCCCCGCCCACCCTCCAGGCGCTCGACAGCAATCTCGACACCGGCTCCATCAACGGCGGCACCGTTGCCCTGCACCAACAGCTGGTCTTCCGCCCGGTGCCCGGCACCGGACGTCCCGAGACGCCCGTGGCCGGTCTCTACCTCGCCTCCGCCGGAGCCCATCCCGGCGGCGGCGTCCACGGCGCGCCGGGCGCCAACGCCGCACGCGCCGCGCTGCGCCGCAGGCTCCCGCCGGGACTGTCGCGGGCCCAGCGCGCGCTGGCGCGCCGCGACCGGGCGGGCCACCGGACGGCACCGGCCCGCTGATCCACGGGCGGACCGCGTCGGCTCAGGCGCGGCCGGCGAGTGGTTCGGGAGGTCCGCAAGCAGCCGGTGAGCGGTTCGGTAACGGTCCGCGAGTGGTCCGCGAGTCGTCGTTCGGGAGCGGTTCAGGCGCGGGAGTCCCCGGGCAGGCGGTACGCGGCGAGCGCGGCGAGGTCGTCGTCGAGGTGCCCGCCGCTGTAGGCGACCAGGTCCTCGTGCAGGCGGTCGAGGAGTTCGCGGGGCGCGAGACCGCCCCAGGGGCCGACGCGGTCGGCGAGCGGGTAGAAGGTCCCCTGGCGGTCGCGGGTCTCGGTGACGCCGTCGGTGTAGAGCAGCAGTTGGTCGCCGGGCCGGAACGGTTCGACGTCCAGGTGGTAGCCGTCGCCGATCAGCACGCCCAGGTTGATGGGCGGGGAGGGGTCGGTCGCGTGCAGCTCGGCGACCCCGCCCTCCTTGATGATCAGCGGCGGCGGATGCCCGCAGTTGACGATGCGGACGACCGGCTCGTGGTCGGGGATCTCCGCGAACACCGCGGTGACGAAGCGCTCGGCCGCCTCCCCGCCGGGAAGCTGCGCGGCGTGGCGGCTCATGCTCCGCTCCATGCGGCGGGCGACGCCGATCAGGTCGGGCTCGTCGTGGGCGGCCTCCCGGAAAGCGCCGAGCATCGTCGCCGCCGTCTCGACGGCGACCAGCCCCTTGCCCCGGACGTCGCCGACCAGCAGCCGTACCCCGAACGCCGTCGGCACCGCCTCGTACAGGTCGCCCCCGATGCGCGCCTCCGCCGCCGCGGACAGGTACAGGGTCTCCACGGAGACCTGGCCGAGCCGGCGGGGGACCGGGCGCAGTAACACCCGCTGCGCGGTCTCCGCCACGAAACGCACCGTGGCGAGCGTGCGTTCGCGGCGCGTGCGGTGCACCGCCAGGATCGTCCCGAGCACGCCGACCAGGACGGTGCAGGTGTAGTTGGCCACGTAGTGGCGGTCCCAGAGGTAGCCCACGGTGCGGCCCGCGCAGCACGGGGTGCCCGCCAGCACACCTTCGAACACGATGGCGAAGACGGTGACGGCTGCCACCGCGACGGGGCCGTAGGCGTAGGCGGCGACCAGGGGCAGCGCGATGAGCAGGAAACTCACCGGCCAGTCCACCGGAGTGACCGGTTCGATGGCCAGCACCACCGCGAGGTAGACGACCGGCAGCCAGAGCAGCCACGGGGGCGGCGCCGGCACGCGCGGCTGCTCGGACTTCCTGCGCGCCGCCCGCAAGGAGCCGTACCCGCGCCCGAACGGTCGTCTCACCGTCGTCTCCCGCGACGCCCCGCCGCCGCCCGCGAGGACGCGGGAGGACCGGACACGCGTACGACCGCGCGCGCCGCCCGCGGGCGGCGGTCCGCTCGGGGGGACTCAGGCGGCCTGTTCACAGGGACTCCCGACGGGCTCGGTCAAACCACCAGAGTGCCGGGCGGCCCCGTGCCGCACGCCCCATTGCTCCAGGCAAGGGCATGTCCGCAGCGAGAACACGAGGGCTCCGGCGCCGGTCCACGGGACGCCCTCACCCTCGTCCGGCGGGTTCGCCGGCCGAAGCGGCCGTCGCCCGCAGCGCGTGGTCCAGGAAGCGCCGCGCCACCGGCGGCAGGGTGCGGCCGGTGAGCCGCGCGATGCCGATGTCGCGCGCGCCGTGCACGTCGGTGATCTCCAGGTAGCGGATGGGGAAGTCCGGGCCGGCCGCCGCGTCCGGCGACGACGGGATCAGCGACACGCCCAGTCCGGCGGCGACCAGTCCGCGCAGGGTGTGCACCTCCTCGCCCTCGAAGCCGGCCCGCGGGGCGAAGCCCGCCTGACGGCACAGGGTCTCGGTGACGCTGCGCAGGCCGTAGCCCGGTTTGAGGAGAATGAACGGTTCCTCGGCGACCTCGGCCAGCCGGACCCGGGGGCGCCCGGCGAGGCGGTGCCCGGTGGGCACGGCGAGCCAGAGCGGTTCGACCAGCAGCCGCCGCCAGGTGATCAGCGGATGCTCCGGATCGCCGCTGGTGATCACCAGGTCCGCGGTGCCGGCCAGGAGGTGCTGGACCAGACCGTTCTCCTCGTGCTGGTGCAGTTCGAAGCGGACCTGCGGCAGGGCCTCCCGGAACCCCGTGACGAGCCGGGGCACCAGCCAGGTGCCCAGTGTGTGCAGGAAGGCCAGCGACACCACGCCCGCCTCCGGGTCGACGACCTCGGCCACGGCCCGCCGCCCCCGGTCGCAGGCGTCCAGGGCGGCGTCGACGTACTCCTTGAACACCCGCCCGGCCGGGGTGGGCCGCAGCACACGCCCGACCCGCTGGAGCAGTTCCGCGCCCACCTCGTCCTCCAGCCGGTGCAGTGCCCGCGACAGGGCGGGCTGGGTGACACGG
This sequence comes from Streptomyces sp. NPDC056160, assembly GCF_042268205.1. Classification (NCBI taxonomy): domain Bacteria; kingdom Bacillati; phylum Actinomycetota; class Actinomycetes; order Kitasatosporales; family Streptomycetaceae; genus Streptomyces; species Streptomyces sp. NPDC056160. Next base: position 6,912 of record NZ_JBHJUW010000111.1, on the reverse strand, counting down.
GCGTCGGCGGCGGCCTCCGTCACCGTGAGGCCCTCGGCCACCGCCTGGTACGCACGCAGCACCTGGAGATCCATCGTGCTCATCCTCCCATCGCACCCGCCACGCCGCAGCGAGGAGCACGCAGCGCGGACGCGGCCGGCGCGGCGCCCAGGTTCCGGGCACTGACGGCGTCACAGAGCCGCTCGGCCGCGCCGACGGCGTCCGCCAGACCACTCAGGCCGGGCAGGTCGCGCGCGCCCCGGCCGGGCCGGCCCGGCTCGCCCTGCGCGTGGACCAGCGCCCGCCGGGCCTCGGCGAGCCGGTGGTAGGCCGTCCGGCGCAGCGCGTGCCGCTGTGTCGCCGGGGCGCCGGGGGCCAGGTCCCGGTAGCGGCGGGCGGCGGCCAGGGCGGCCTCGGTCTGCGCGCGCGCCCGGCCCTGCGCGGAGTCCGGCCACAGCGCGAGGTGCGCGACCAGGACGACGGCCGCGGCCAGGGCGGTGTCGAGGATGCGCGCCGAGTACAGCGCCCGGTGGTCGCCGAGCAGGTCGACGAGGACGAACACGATCGCCGTCAGGGCGGTCGTGGCGAGCGCGTAGTGGTGGCGCACTCCGACGGCCATGAGCGCGCCGAAGGCGGCCACGGCGCCGATGAGGACGTAGGTGTCGTTCGTCAGCAGGGTCACCGCGCCGATGGCGGCCACCCCGGCGACCGTACCCGCGCAGCGGTGCAGGGCCCGGCGCGGCACGGGGCCGAAGTCCGGCTTGTAGACGAAGGCCACCGTCATCGGCAGCCAGTACCCGCGCGGGCCGTGCAGCAGCACGGCGCACAGCTGGGCGACGAGTATGCAGCCCGCGAGCAGCACGGTGTAGCGCACCTGGGCGGCCCGTCCGTGCCAGGGGAACGCCGGGAGACGTGCCGCCGGGGCGTCCGGGCGGGTCCGGCCGCACTCCGCGGCCAGGGCGGCGAGGGCACGCAGGCCGGGGGAGTCCGGCTCGGGGTCCGGGGTGTCCCCCGTCTCGGGCAGGGGCCGGGCCGCCGTCTCGCCCGTCCTGTCCGTCTCACCCGTCTCACCCGTCTTGCCCGTCCCGGCCGGGGGCCGGGCCGCCGTCCTCCCGGGCTCGGGCAGCAGCCGGGCCGCCGTCAGCAGCGGCACCTGGCCGGCCCATCGGGGCAGTGGCCGTCCCTCCCACACCAGTGCCGAGGTCACTTCGCCGAGCCGCACCGCCGTGTGGAAGGCGGTCCGCAGCGCGTCCCGCTCCGTGCCGGGACGGGCGCGGCCGATCAGATGGCGGCCCATCACCCGGTGGGCGTGGTCGAGGACCGAGGTCAGCCGCCGCCGCGCGGGTTCGGCCCCGGGCGAACCCGCCGCAGCCAGGGCCTCGGCTGCGGCCCGGAAGACGGCGCGGACGGCCGTCCGCTCGATGGCGTGCCGCCGCCACAGCCAGGGCGTGGCGCAGAGCACGACCACGACCGCGACCCCGGCGAGCAGCGCGAGCGGGGCCTGCCACCACGGCCCCGGCACGGGGATGCCCCCGCCCACGGTCGCCCCGAGCAGGAGGTGCAGGCCGGCCACGGAGGCGAGCGGCCCGCGGAGGCTGACGGAGCCCGCGAGCAGGGCGGCGGCGACCAGGCAGACGGTCACCGCGCCCGGCCGGCCGCTGCGCAGCGCGAGTTCCCCGGCGAGCAGGCCGAGGGCGGCCGACAGGCCCGTGCAGGCCAGCCGCCGCACCCGCAGCCGGTAGGGGTCGTCGCCGTCCTGGCTCACCCCCCACAGCGCGCCGATGCCCGCGAGCACCGCGGGGGTGATGCGGCCGGTGGCCACGCCGACGAGCAGCGGCACGGCGAGTGCGACGGCTCCCCGCGCCGCCGCCGCGAGCGGCAGCGGGGTGAACGGGACGCGACGCGACGCCTTCATGGACCGATCGACTCCTCGTGGTGGTGGGTGCATGCCCTTCCAGGGTCGATCACGCGGGACACATGCGTCCAATGCCTGAAGATTCACGAAATCATGCACAGGGCTCATGGGAAGGGTGGCGATCGGGCGTCGCCACACACGCGCCCGGGCCGCCATCGCCGTCGTCGAGTCGGTGCTCGCCGAACGCATCGGGGCGGCGGGGGTCGGCTCCCTGTGGCACGGACTGACCGCCGACCGGGGCGAGCCCCCGCTGCCGACGGCTCCCCGACCGGCCGTCCGCGCGCCGCTGTGCTCGGGGTCCGAGCGGCCGAACTCCCTGTCGGAGCAAGGCCGATGACCCGTACACTGGTACTTCGCCGACATGCTGGTAGAGAGTGACGGGGGGAGCCGACATGTCCGGGGAATTTCCGGGAGCGGCCGACGCGTTCGTGGTGCCACCGATGCCGCCCAGGCCCCCGGCTCCGCCGCCCGCGGCGCCGGACGCCGTGCGCGCGGTCGCGGTGGCGCTCCTCAACCTCACCGGTCTGGGCCTGGGCTACGTGCTGCTGCGCCGCTGGATACCGGCCGGCCTGTGCTGGGCCGCGACCGCGGTCCTGCTCGTCGTGGCGCTCCCGGCCGACCCCGACGGGGTCCCGGCCGCCCTCCTCGTCGCCTACGCCGTGGTCCTGGGGGCCGCGGCCGCGCACGGGGCGGTCACCGGCCTGCGCACGCGGCTGTCCTGGCCGGCGAGCGCCCCCGTGGCGGCGGTGCTGGGCCTGGTGCTGCTGGCCGTGCCGGCCGGCGGCGGCCTGCTCTACGGCAAGGCACGCGACGAGGCCACCGAGCAGATGCTCCTGGACCGCCTCCAGCGGGCCGACGACCTCGTACGGGCCCGTGCGAACCAGCCGTTCGACACCGCGCAGGCCGGATTCCGCGAGGCTCTGGCCGTCTACGCCGCTCTCGGGCACGACCACCCCGGCTCCCGCGCGGCCCACCGCCTGCCGGACCGCATGACGGCCTACTACCGCACGGTCGGCGCGGCCTACGAGCAGCAGAAGTACTGCGAGGCCATCGCACCGCTGAAGTACCTGCGGACGGTCCCCGACCGGATGCCGAAGCAGACGCTGGGCGCCCTGGCCACCTGGCCGGACCCCCGCCTGGCCGACGCGCTGTACGCCTGCGGGTCCAACGAGCTGACCGGTGGCCAGGACGGCTGGACGGGGCACTTCGGTGAACTGCTCACCGCCTTCCCCCGATCGGGCCAGGCCGCCAAGGCCGAGCCGGCCGTCAGGTCCGTCGTAGACCGGGCCGCCAAGGACGTCCAGGGCGACGACCCCTGCACCGCGGTACGCCGCCTGCGCGGCCTCGGCACGCAGATCCGCGGTGTCGCGGCCGGCGCGCCTGCCGTCGCCGACGCCCTGGTCTCCGACGCCGAACGGGCGAGCCGCGGCGCCGCCTCCGGCGGCTACGCCTGCGGCGTGGACCAGTACCGGGACGGCGACTTCGCCGCCTCCCTGACCAGCATGAACGACTTCGTCCGGGACCACCCGCACGACCGGAACCGGGCCCGGGCGCAGATGATCGCCATCGCGGCACAGATCGCGCAGACGGTCCCCGCCGCCGGAAAGCGCCTGCCGACGACGGACTCGGGCGGCAGCATCCAGGTCACCATCAAGAACGACAGCCCGGACGACATCGAGGTCCTGTACACGGGCCCGGTCACCGGAAGCGTCACCATCAAGGCCTGCGGCAGCTGCTCCGCGTACTCCTTCGGCGCGACCCTGGCCCTCGGCGGTTTCCACCCCTGCAGCGACAGCGGCAAGGACTACCCGCAGCGGACGATCTCGCTGCCGCCCGGGACGACGTACTTCCTGCACAAGCCGCGCGGCGCGAGCGCCTCGTCGCCCGCCTCCGACACCGCCAAGCTGCGCTCGGGGTACATCTACACCGAATGCGCCTACACCAAGAAGGGGTTCAGCGTGGGGCAGTGACCCCTGTGGTCCAGGACGCACGGTGCGGGCTCCCGCGACCGGTGAGGACGGCGCCGGAGACGGGCCGTGACTGTCGTCATCCTCCCGCCGGGGTGTCCCTCTTCCGGGGGAGCCGGACCGGACACGCCGACGCGGTGATCATCGTTCTGCCAGCCTCCCTGTGCCGGGCGCGACAGCCCGGCGGACACCAGGAGGTGGCGTTTGTCCGGTCATGTCGGACGCATCGGCGGGCGGCAGGTGGTGGCGGTTCTGGCGCTGGGGGGTGGCCTTCTGCTGGGGCCCGTCCTGCCGGCCCAGGCGGCCGGGGGCGGGGCCGCGGGGACCGAGGGCGGTGCCGCGGGGGCGGGTGACGCGGACCCGGCACCGACCGCCCCCGGACCCGCACCGCACGCGACGGGCACCGTACGCGATCTGACACCCGTGCTGCCGCCCGTGGTCGGCCGTCCTGCCGGGCGGACTCTCAGGGGCGCAGGATGAGGCGCACCGGGTCGCCCTCCTTCTTCTCCAGCATCTCGACCGCCCGCGCGGCCTGCGCGAGCGGCAGTACGCCGCTGATCGATGCGGAGAAGTCCACGCGACCGCCCTGGACCAGGCGGAGCAGCTCGAGGAGGGCCACCGGCATGTCGGAACCGTAGTGGCCGAGGATCCGCTGTTGCAGGTAGCTGAACCGGGTGCCGTTCGTGACGCTGAGCGGCTTGTCGGTCAGTCCGACCAGGACGAGCCGCCCCTTGGGCGCCAGGACGGACAGGGCCTGCTCGCGCACGGCGGGCACTCCGGCGAAGTCGAACGCCGCCGCGAGGCCCGCCCCGCCGGTCGCGGTGCGGACGCGGGCCCGCAGTTCGGGGTCGGCCGGGTCCAGCGCGAGGTCGGCCCCGACGGCCAGGGCGCGCTCCCGGGCGGCGGTGCTCGGATCGACCGCGATGACGGGGCACGCGCCCACGGCACGCAGCAACTGGACCGCGTGCACCCCCAGCCCGCCCGCGCCCCACACGCCGACCGCCTCGGCGGGCCGCACCGCACCGGTGGCGGTGATGGCGCCCCACGGGGTCGACACGGCGTCGGGGAGGATCGCGCCCAGCTCGAAGGGGATGGTGTCGGGCAGCGGCAGCAGGGCGTGGGCCGAGGACAGCGCGTACTCGGCCCAGCCGCCGTCGTAGTCCACCCCGCGGGTGTGGGGGGCGCCGTCGCGCAACTCCCCGGCGTGCAGCACGACCCGCTGACCCGTCGTCCACCGGGTGACCCCCGCCCCGGTCTCCACGACGGTGCCCGAAACCTCGTGCCCCAGGGTCACGGTGTCCTCCCGCAGCAGCACCGGGCTGAGGGTTCCGTCGATCAGGTGCACGTCGGACAGGCACACCCCGGCGGCCTCCACCTTCACCAGGACCTCGTCCGGGCCGGGCCGGGGGCGGGGCACCTCTTCGACGCGCAGGGTGCGGCTCGGCACGTGCAGGCGGGCGGCGAGCATCCGGTCCATGGCGGTGACCTCCTCGGCAGGGGCGGCCCGTACTCGTATCGCAGGGCGCCCTGCCCCGCACCGTACGACGTCTGCTGCGAGCCAGGGAGCCGGGGATGCGGCCGTTCCCGCCGGCGGCCGCTCGGCCGGGACGCTCCCGAGTAGGGACCGGGGCGCTGACCAGCCGTGCTCGCGCGTTCGGGTGAGGCGGGGCGCGTCCCGTCAGGCGCGGCCGGCGGGCCTTGGCTACCGTGGAACACGAGCAGGCCGCCGGAACTCCCGGCGCCCGGCCGCGCGTTGGTGGTCCAAGGAAAGACACCCCGCTTCCCGCGGGGAGATGCAGGTGCAAGGCCTGCCCAACGCTCACGCGCAAGGCCCCCGTCCAGGGCGGGGGCCTCGCCGTGCTGCGTCGCCCGGCGTGCGCCGTTCAGGAGAGGGTGCCGGTGCGGGCCTCGCGCCACAGGTCGACGCCGCCGTCGGTGGCGTACGCGTCGATCTCCGCCAGCTCCTCGGCGCTGAAGTCGAGGTTGTCCAGCGCGGCCACGTTCTGCTCCAGCTGCTCGACCCGCGAGGCGCCGACGACCAGGGACGTGACGCGTTCGTCGCGCAGCGCCCAGGCGAGCGCCATCTGGGCGAGGCTCTGCCCGCGGCGCGCCGCGATGTCGTTCAGGGCGCGCAGCCGGCGCAGCATGTCGTCCGACAGCCACGCCGTGTCGAAGGACGTGCCCTGTGCCGCCCGCGAGTCCCCGGGGACGCCGTCGAGGTAACGGCCGGTCAGCAGCCCCTGGGCCAGGGCGGTGAAGCCGATGACGCCGAAGCCCTCCTCCTGGGCGGCGTCCAGCAGGCCCTCCGACTCGATCCAGCGGTTCACCATGCTGTACGAGGGCTGGTGGATGAGCAGCGGGGTGCCCAGCTCACGCAGGATCGCGGCGGCCTGCCGGGTCCGCTCGGCGTCGTAGGAGGAGATGCCCACGTACAGGGCCTTGCCCTGGCGGACGGCGGTGTCCAGGGCGCCCATCGTCTCCTCCAGCGGCGTGCTCGCGTCCAGCCGGTGGGAGTAGAAGATGTCGACGTACTCCAGGCCCGTCCGCTTCAGCGACTGGTCGAGCGAGGCGAGCAGGTACTTGCGGGAGCCGCCGCCCTGTCCGTAGGGGCCCGGCCACATGTCCCAGCCGGCCTTGGTGGAGACCACCAGTTCGTCCCGGTAGGGCGCGAGGTCCCGCCGCATCAGGCGGCCGAAGTTGGTCTCGGCCGAGCCGTAGGGCGGGCCGTAGTTGTTCGCCAGGTCGTGGTGGGTGATGCCGAGGTCGAAGGCGCGCAGGCCGATCTCGCGCTGGGTCTCCAGCGGCCGGTCGTCGCCGAAGTTGTGCCAGTAGCCGAGGGACAGGACGGGCAGGTCGAGCCCCGAGCGTCCGGTGCGCCGGTAACGCATCGTGCCGTTGTAGCGCTCGGGGTCCGCGACGTGGGTCATCGGGTGTTTCTCCGGGTGGTGCGGTGACGGGCGTCCCGCCGGGGCCCGGGGGGCGCCCCCCCCCCCACGAGTGCACCCGGGGCCGGCGCGCGAACAGGGGGGTGTCTGTGGGTTTTAAAAAAAT
>NZ_JBHJUW010000110.1:0-29529 GCF_042268205.1 Streptomyces sp. NPDC056160 | reverse complement strand
GCCGGTAGGCGGTGCCGACCGGCGGGGGGGGCGCGGGGGCGGCCCCGCGGTCGCCCCGGGGGGGGCGGGGGGCGGTAGGCGGGCGCCCCCGGCCCCCGTCCGGAACGCCCCTTCCCCCTGCCGACTCAACGGCGTCTCGGCTTCCGTCGCGGCGGCCGGCCCGCTGCCCGTGCGGGGCCGGACCGGCCGTCGTCCGGCGTGCGATCAGGTGGCCCGGGCCGTCACCGGGTGGGTCATGCGCGCCGCCCGCCGTCGACCGACATCGCGATCCCGGTGACGTAGGACGCGGCGTCCGAGCAGAGCCAGACCGCCGCGGCAGCGACCTCCTGCGACGTGGCCATCCGGCCCAGCGGTGTGATCGACTCCTGGAACGCGATCATGTCGGTGCCCGCCGCGACCCGCTCGAACCCGGGCGTGCGGGTCGGACCGGGGCAGACGGCGTTGACCCGGATGCCGGCGGGTGCGTAGTCGACCGCGGCGACCTTGGTGAGTCCGACGATGCCGTGCTTGGCGGCCACGTACGCGGGGGCGGTCGGGATCGCGTACAGACCGCCGTTGGAGGCGATGTTGACGATCGCACCACCGCCTTCGAGCAGGGGCAGCTCGTACTTCATGCACAGGAAGGTCCCGGCCAGGTTGACCCGGACCACTCGCTCGAACTCCTCCAGCGTCATCTGGTCGAGCCGCCGGTGGTGCGAGTCCAGACCCGCGTTGTTCACGGCGAAGTGCAGGCCGCCGTAGGCCGTGACCGTGCGTTCGACGGCCTCCCGGACCGAGCGCTCGTCGGCGATGTCGACGGTGAGGGCCAGCGCCTGACCGCCGTCCGCCCTGATCATCTCGCTGGTCTCGGCCGCCGAGCTCTCGTCGATGTCCAGCACGGCGACCGCGGCGCCGCTGCGGGCGAACTCCAGCGCCGTCGCGCGGCCGATGCCGCTGCCGGCGCCGGTGACCAGCCCCACCTTGCGCGAGACGTCGCTCATGCCGGCTCCTCGTGGTTCGCCCAGGCGACCTTGTACGGGTGCCGCGCCTGCCAGCGCCGGATCAGTTCGTGCAGCCCGGGCGCCTCGAACGCCTTCGCCAGCGCGTCGGTGTCGGCGACGGTGAACCGCACGATCGCGGTCGCGATCAGCGCCGGGACGGCCTCCTCACCGGGGACGGGGATGTGGCGCCGGGAGACGGCCGACTGGACGGACCCGGAGTCGAGCATGACCCGTTCGATGTCCGAGAGGTATTGATCGAGGGCACTGTCGGGGATCGGATCCTCGAAGGAGACGATCATCGTGTGGGTGATCATGCGGCAATTCTCGACGGCGAACGCCGTCCGGGTCCAAGACCGGTTCGGCATCCGGCGATAACCTGGAGGCATGATCGAACTGGAGACCCGTGAGCTGGAGTACTTCCTGGCCGTCGCCGACGAGCTGCACTTCGGCCGGGCCGCCGCCCGGCTCTCGATCGCTCAGCCGGCGCTGTCCAAGGCGATCCGGCGGATCGAGGACCGGCTCGGTGTCGCGCTGTTCGTCCGCTCCAGCCGGCACGTCGGGCTGACCCCCGCCGGTGAGGCGCTGCGGGAACACGGGCGGCACGCGCTCAACGCGGTGAGCGCTGCCGTACAGAGCGCCCGGCGCGCCGGTGACGCCGGGACCCGGCTGCGGCTCGTGCTCAAGCCCGGCGGCGACGCGGGCCTGCTGTCGGGGATCCTCGCCGCGTACGCCCAGCAGCCCGACGCCCGCCAGGTGGACATCCTGTTCAGCGGTCCCGCCGACCGCTCGGACCTCCTGCGCGGCGGCCGGGCCGACGTCGGGCTGCTCTACGTACCGTTCGACGATCTGGACGGTCTGGACCACGAGACGCTGCACTGCGAGGACCGCGTGGCAGTCGTCCCCGCCGGGCACCGCCTGGCCGGGCACGCCGCGGTGCGCCTGTCGGAGCTGGAGGGCGAGACGCTGCCGCGCTGGAAGGGGGTTCCCGGGGGTGACGGCACGGGTCCGGAGGTCACCGACGTGGTGCAGCTGTTCCAGATGATCACGGTGGGCCGGATGATCGGAGTGCTGCCCCGGTCTCTGGTCGAACCGGTCCCCGACGGGATGGTCGGCCTGCCGGTGTCCGACGCGCCGCCCAGCCGCCTCGTCCTCGCGTGGAACGCGCGGGACCGCCGGCCGCTCGTCGCGTCCTTCGTCGCCGCCGCGCTGCGGTCGCGCCGGCCCGCGCCCGGCACCGGACCCGTACGGGAGACACCGCCCGGCACCGGACCCGTACGGGAGACACCGCCCGGCGCCGACCGCTCCGGTGCCACCACACGGTGATCCCGAAGGCGGGATGCGGCGCCCGGCCGCCGCACCCCGGGCGACATTCCCGTTACCGAGCGCAACCGGGAACGACGTGTTGCGGGGCGCCCATAATGTGGATATGGCCACAGATCGTCCGGTCGGTGGGCTTGTGAAGCGTCTGTTCCGAAGGACATCACCGACCCCGCGCCGACACAGGGCACTCCGCGGGCGCGGGCTGGCGGCACAGAGCCTCGCGGGGCAGGTGTTCCTGCTGCAAGTGGTGCTGGTGGCGCTGCTCGCCGTGGCCGCGGCGGCCTCCCTGGTCCTCCAGGTCCGGCGGGACAGCACGCAGGAGGCCCGGCAGCGGACCCTGTCGGTGGCCCAGACGTTCGCCAACGCACCCGGCACGGCGGCGGCCCTGGACAGCGCCGATCCGACGGCCGTGCTCCAGCCGCGCGCCGAGGCGATCCGCAAGGCGGCCGACGTGGCGTTCGTCGTCGTCTCGAACACGCGGGGGATCCGCTACACCCACCCGGATCCCCACCTCATCGGCAAGCACATCCTGGGCTCGCACCGCAAGGTGCTGCAGGGCGTTCCCGAGACGACGGAACGCAACGCCAGTGTCGGACCGGCGGTGGACTCGACCGTCCCCGTCTTCCGCAGCGACGGTTCGATCGCCGGCATGGTCGGCGTCGAGATCACGCTCAACCACGTCAACCAGTCCGTCAGCCGCCAGTTGCCGGTCATCCTCGCCGGTGCCGCCGGGGCGCTCCTCCTGGCCGTCGGTGGCGCGGCCCTGGTGAAGCAGCGGCTGTCCCGCCAGACCCGCGGCCTCGGCCCCGCCGAGATGACGCGGATGTACGAGCACCACGACGCGGTGCTGCACTCCGTCCGCGAGGGGGTGCTGATCACCGACGAGCGGGGGCGGCTGGTCCTGGCGAACGACGAGGCGCGCAGGCTGCTCGACCTCCCGTCGGAGGCCGAAGGGGCTCCGGTCGCCGAGGCCGGCCTGCACCCCCGGATCGCCGGGCGCCTGGAGTCCGGCGATCCGGCCACCGACGAGGTGGTGCCGGTGGGAGAGCGGCTGCTCGCGGTGAACGTGCGGCCCACCGGCGGCGCCGACGGCCCGTCGGGCATGGTCGCCACCCTGCGGGACACCACGGAGCTGCGGGCGGTGGCGGGGCGGGCGGAGGCGGTGCGCGAGCGGCTGCTGCTCGTCTACGAGGCGGGCGCGCGCATCGGCACCACGCTCGACGTGGCCACGACCGCGCGGGAACTGGCCCAGGTGGCCACCCCGCGGTTCTCCGACTTCGCCAGCGTCGACCTGGCCGAGGCGGTGTTCCGGGGAGAGGAGCCGGGCGAATCGGACGGCAGGGTCGTGCAGATGCGCCGGGCCGCTCTCACGGCGCTGCGCGACGACCACCCCTTCTACGCGCTGGGCCGGGTGACCGGCATCGTGCCCACCAGCACCGCCGCCCTGGGCGGCAGCCACCGGCATTCCCTGCCGGAGACGGACCTGGGGGCGGCCCTGAGCTGGCATCGACACGACCCGGAGGGCACCGCGCGCGTCCTGGCCTACGGCTTCCACAGTGTCCTGTCCGTCCCCCTGCACGCGCGGGGCGTGGTCCTCGGCATGGTCAGCTTCTGGCGTTCGGAGAACCCGGCCGCCTTCGACGAGGACGACGAGGCGTTCGCCCAGGAGCTGGCGACCAGGGCGGCGGTGTGCATCGACAACGCCCGCCGTTACACCCGTGAGCACCAGACGGCGGTGACCCTGCAGCGCAGTCTGCTGCCGAGCGGGCTGCCCCGGCAGAGCGCGCTCGACATCGCCCACCGGTATCTGCCGGCCGAGGCCTCGGTGGGCGGGGACTGGTTCGACGTCATCCCGCTGCCGGGGACCCGGGTCGCGCTGGTGGTGGGCGACGTGGTGGGCCACGGCCTGCACGCCGCCGCCACCATGGGGCGGCTGCGGACCGCCGTGCACAACTTCGCCACCCTCGACCTGCCCGCCGAGGAACTCCTGGCACACCTGGACGAGTTGGTCTCCCGGATCGACCAGGAAGGCACCGCCGACAGCACCGGGGCCACCGGGGCCACCTGCCTCTACGTGATCTACGACCCGGTGGCGGGCCGGTGCTCGATGAGCCGGGCGGGGCACCCCGGCCCCGCGCTGGTCATGCCCGACGGCGCCGTGCGGTTCCCGGACAGTCCCGCGGGCGTTCCCCTCGGTGTCGGTGGCCTGCCGTTCGAGGCGGTGGAGTTCGACGTGCCCGAGGGCAGCCGGCTCGTGCTGTTCACGGACGGTCTCGTCGAGACCCGCGGCCGGGACATCGACGACGGCATCGAGTTGCTGCGGCAGAGCCTCGCCCGGGCCGGGCGCACCCCCGAGGAGACGTGCCGGGAGGTGCTGGCGACGCTGCTGACGGGGCCGCCCGAGGACGACGTGGCGCTCCTCGTCGCCGCCACCCGGGTCCTGGACCCGTCACGGGTGGCGACCTGGGAGGTACCGCGCGACCCCGCCGCCGTCGGGCACGTCCGCCGTGAGGTCGCCGACCGGCTCGCCGCCTGGCGACTGGACGAGGAGGCCTTCGTCACCGAGCTGATCCTGAGCGAACTGCTCACCAACGCGGTGCGCTACGGCACCGACCCGGTCCGGGTGCGGCTGCTCCACGACCGGACGCTGATCTGCGAGGTCTCCGACGGCAGCAGCACGGCACCGCACCTGCGGTACGCGGCGACGACCGACGAGGGCGGCAGGGGCCTCTTCCTCGTGGCCCAGCTCGCCGACCGATGGGGAACGCGCTACACGGAGACGGGGAAGGTCATCTGGTCGGAGCAGAGACCGGCAGGACAGGCGAGACCGGGCTGACCGCCCGGGGGCGCGCTCCGCAACGGCACCCCGAAGGCCGTGCTCGTGCCTTCGGGCGCCCGGTGTGCACGCACGTGTGAGACGGCCGGCGAGGGCGAGAAGCCGCTCGGCCACGGAAGTTTGGTCCGGGCGGACCGAGGGCGGTGCGCAGGTCCACCGACCGGATCGAACTGAACGAACCGATGGTCAGCAGGCCTCGTCTCGGGGGAAGATGGCCGCCATGACGGATGACGGCCTTTCCATCGACCCCGGCAAGCCGAGTATCGCGCGTGTCTACGACTACCTGCTCGGCGGCAAGGACAACTACGCCGTGGACCGGGAGATCGGGGACGTGTTCAAGCGTGATCTTCCCGGTTCGGTGGCCATCGCCTTCGCCAACCGGTCCGCCCTGACGCGGGCCGTCGCCCAGATCGCGACGACCACCGGGGTGAGGCAGTTCATCGACCTGGGCAGCGGGCTGCCGACCGCCGACAACGTCCACCAGGTCGCGCAGCGGTACGCGGCGGACTCCCGGGTGGTGTACGTCGACATGGACCCGCAGGTGCTGGTCCACGGCCGTGCCCTGCTGGAGCAGGACGAGCGGACCCGGGTCATCGCGGCCGACGTACGCGACCCCGAGGGCGTCCGCAACCACCCGGACACCCTGGAACTGATCGACTTCGACCGCCCCGTGGCGGTCGTCTTCAGCGCGATCCTCCATCACGTGAACGACGAGGAGGACCCCGCGGGCATCGTCCGCTACTGGCGCGAGCAGGTGCCCTCCGGAAGCTACTTCTTCGTCAGCCACTTCCGCTCCGGCCGCAACCCGGAGACGGTGGAGGCCGAGAAGGTGCTCCAGCAGACGTTCGGCCGCGGCCGGTGGCGCACGGACGAGGAGATCGCCTCCCTGCTGGACGGCCTGGAGATCCTGGACCCCGGGATCGTCCCCGCCTCCCTGTGGCGTCCCGACGGCGAGCGGGACCTCACCGTCTGGGAACGGCTCATAGCAGCCGGGCTGGCCCGGAAGGCGTAGCGCCGCGGCGGCGGTGCCCGCCTTCCGGGCGGGTGGGGCGCGGGCGGGTCAGAGGGTGCCGCGCCGGTCGCCCGGCGTCCCCCCCTGGTCGCCCGGTGCGATACGCCCACGCCACGCCCCGGTCTCGCCGCCCCGTTCCTCGATGTACTGCTTGAAGCGGTCCATGTCCCCCTTGATGCGCCGGTCCACCACCCCCAGCAGGTCCCCGGTCTTCTCCGCCATGCCGCTGGGTTCGATGTCCATCACCAGCTCGACACGTGTGTGCGCGTCGTCGACCCGTTCGAAGCGGACCGTGCCCCGCTGGTGGGTGTCGCCGCTGGTGGTGCGCCAGGTGATGCGCTCGTCGGGAAGCTGGTCGACGATCTCGGTATCGAACTCACGCTTGACGCCCGACACCTTCGTGACCCAGTGGTTGTGGCGGTCGTCCAGCTGCCGGATCTCCTCGACACCTTCCATGAAGTGCGGGAAGGACTCGAACTGGGTCCACTGGTTGTACGCGGTGTGGACGGGGACGTCGACTTCCACCGTCTTCTTGACCGTGCTCATGCCCGTGTGCCTCCGGATTCGCTGATCGACTGCGGCGGACCAGGCCCGCCGTTCGGCATGGTGCGCGAGTACCCGGCCCGTACGGCTTTACGACTGCGCATGTCAGCGGGCCGGCCGGCAGCGGTCCGGCACCACGCGGCGGGCGCCCGATGCGCGCGATCGAGGCGGCGCCCACCCGGATCCACGGGGCGGCCGTCGTGCCGTGCGCGAAGACGCCCGGCAGCCGCAGGGCGTGCTGGTGGTCCGGATCGTGCGGGGCGGGCGAGCGGGACGTCGATGAACGGTAGGGAGCCACTTCCGCGTGGTCAAGAGTGCCCACCGGAGGCCACAATTGCCCACACGGTCGAACGCGGCTCGCCAGCCGCCGAACCCGCTGGAAGCGAGGGGTTCCGGCCCGCGGTACCGCTCCGACCTCGCCGTTTGGTCTGAACCAAGAGGTCTAGACATCGTGTTCGCTCCTGTGCCACGGTGACCACCGGGTCACCCACTGTTCAGCGCCGTCCGGCGACTGGCCCCTGCGCGCGGCCCCGTACCGGCTCCACGGATCCAGCCCTGGACAGGCCCCGCCGGGCCGTCCGCCTCCTTCGCAACGGATCGGAGACCCGTGAAGAGACCCCGTTCCCTCATCAGCGCGACCCTCCTGGCCGTCGGCCTCGCCGCCGGTCAACTCGGCCTCGGGCCCGTGGCCCACGCCGGGCCCGCCACCGAACTCGCGGCCGGGCAGGGCCTCCCCGTGGTCTCCCCCACCCCGCGGTCGATCGCCAGGGCGGGCGCGGACGCCGAGGTCACCGGGCACGCGGTCGTCGTGGCGGACGACCGCACCGACCCTGCCGCCCGCGACCGGCTGAAGAGCGAGCTGCGCGCCCATGGTGCCGGCCGCATCGACGTCGTCGCGCCCGGCGTCCGGATCCCGCCCGGACTCCTGACGGTGCGTCTGGGGCCGGCCTCCAGGCCGGACATCGCCGCCGGCCTCGACGGCACGACCGTGCCCGGCCAGGCCGAGGGGTATGCGCTGCGGGTGACCTCGCAGGGTCCGCGCAAGCAGGTCGCCCTGGGCGGCACGGACGCCTCCGGGCAGTTCTACGCCGTGCAGACGCTGCGCCAGCTGTTCGTGCGGTCCTCCCGCGGCTGGCGCATCGCCGGGGCCCGGGTCAGCGACCACCCCGCCATGCCGTTGCGCGGCACCATCGAGGGCTTCTACGGACAGCCCTGGACCCAGGCCGAACGCCTGGACCAGATGGACTTCTACGGCGACGTCAAGGCCAACACCTACGTCTACGCGCCCAAGGACGACCCTTACCACCGCGACAAGTGGCGCCTGCCGTACCCGGCCGACAAGCTCGCCGAACTCGGGCAACTGGTCGCACGGGCGAACGCCAACCACGTCCGGTTCACCTTCGCCGTCTCCCCCGGCGGCTCCGTCTGCTACTCCGACCCCGCCGACCGGGCGGCGCTGAAGGCGAAACTCCAGGCGGTCTACGACCTCGGCGGGCGCGCGTTCTCCATCCCGCTGGACGACATCAGCTACACGAAGTGGAACTGCGCCGGCGACCAGGCGGCGTACGGTGGGCCCGGACGCACCGCCGCGGCGAAGGCCCAGGTGGATCTGCTCAACGACGTGCAGCGCGGCTTCGTCGCCACCCACCCGGGCACCCGGCCCCTGCAGACGGTGCCCACCGAGTACGGGGACCTCACCGACACGTCGTACAAGCAGACCCTGCGGGCCACGCTGGATCCCGCGGTCGTCGTCATGTGGACCGGCACCGACGTCGTCCCACCCGCCATCACCGACGAGCAGGCCGACGCGGCCTCCAAGCTGTTCGGCCGCAAGGTCTTCGTCTGGGACAACTATCCGGTCAACGACTACGGCAACACCAGTGGCCGGCTGCTCCTCGCGCCGTACGACAAACGCGAGGCCGGTCTCTCCGAGCACCTGAGCGGCATCGTCGCCAACCCCATGAACCAGCCCTACGCCAGCGAGATCGCCGTGTCCGGGGCGGCGGGCTTCGCCTGGAACGACCGCGCCTACGACGCGAACGCCTCCTGGACGCAGGCCCTGGCCCACCTGGCGGGCGGCGACCGCGAGGCGGCAGGCGCCCTGCGCGTCTTCGCCGACCTGGAGCACCTCGCCCCCACCTTCGGGGCGACGCCGTGGCAGCCGCAGGCTCCGGAACTGAGCGCGCGCCTCAAGGCGTTCTGGACGCAGTGGAAGGCCGGGGACCGGACGGGGGCGCTGACGGGACTGCGCGCGTACGCCACCGCCGTCGCGCAGGCCCCGGCCCGGATCCGCGGCGGAGCCGTGGGGGCGGGTTTCGTCGCCGACGCCGGGCCGTGGCTGAACGCCACCGCGCTGTGGGGCAGGTCGATGGTGTCCATGGTGGACGCCCTCACGGCCCGGGTCCACGGCGACGCCGACCGCGCGCAGTCCCTGCTCACCGAGTCCCGTGCCCTCCGGCGGCAGGCCGAGGCAGTGCGCGTCGACCCGTCGCGCAACGCCTGGGGGAAGGCCCAGGTGAAGGTCGGTGACGGGGTCCTCGACGCCTTCCTCGTCCAGGCCGACACGATGCTGGAGCTGTGGGACTCCGCCGGTGGCGCGGAGAACCTCGCCCTGACGGGCACCGCGAGCGCCTCCAGCGTGGAGCAGGGCCTCGACCGGCTGGCCGCCCGCTACGTCAACGACGGCGACACCGCGACCCGGTGGGCCTCGGGGTACGGCGACGACGAGTGGGTGCAGATCAAGCTCGCCGCGCCCGCGAAGGTCGCCGCGGTGACGCTGGCCTGGGAGAGCGCCTGCGCGAGTGAATACCGCGTGCAGACCTCGGCCGACGGCGTCCACTGGACCACCGCCGCCACCGTGGCGCCCGCCGCCTGCGGCACCGACGTCATCCGCCTCACCGCCGACCGGCCCGTGGACTACGTCCGGATGCAGGGCGTCGAACGCCGCACGAGCTGGGGCTACTCCCTCTACGAGATGGGCGTGTACGGCGCTCCCGCGAGCGGCTGAGCACAGCAGGAGGGGCGGACGGTCCTGAACGACCTGCCGCCCCTGGCCTGTCGGCGCCGTCGGCCCGGCTGGAGCCGCACGGTGACCGTCCCCTCGCGGGGCACGGTGACCTGGCGGCTCCAGGCGCCCGCCACCACCCTCGTGCCCGTGCCGGGGGCGCCGCGCAGGGTGAAGCCACGGACCTGGCCGGCCGCCCACTCCACGTCGACGGTGAGGTCCCCGCGCACCCCGATCCCGGTGACCTCACCGCGGGCCGCCCAGGCCGTGGGCAGCGCCGGCAGCAGCACCAGGCGGCCGGGGCGGGACTGCGCCAGCATCTCGACCATCGCGGACGGCATGCCGAGGTTGGCGTCGATCTGGAACACCGAACTGCTGCCGCTCAGCTGGTACATGTCGAAGAAGTTGCCGGCCGCTCCGTTGCTGGAGCCTACGGACGGCTTCAGCACCTCCTCCAGGAGCCGGCAGGCCTTGTCGGCGTTCTTCAGCCGGGCCCAGCACAGCGCGCGCCAGGCGCTGCCCCAGCCGTAGCTGACCATGCCCCTGGCGGTGAGGAGCGCGGTGACGCCGTCCAGGATCCCGGCCGGGGAGTCCTGGAGGTTGATGCGGTCGCCGGGGAAGAGGCCGACCAGCGGGGACAGGTGCCGGTGCGTCGTCTCGCCGAGGTCGGCGTCGGTCATCCACTCCTCCAGCCGGCCGGTGGTGGGCGCAGATCGCCTCGTGGGAGGGGTGGCCGGTCACCAGCGCGCCGAGCCGCCCGTTGCCGATCGGCAGCCCCTGTTCCATGATCCGGGACTCGCTGCCCGGGGCCGGGTACCACAGGGTCACCGCCTCCTCGTCCGGCACCGGTCGTGCCGAGGCCGGCCGGGGCACGGCGCTCGCCGCGGCGGTGAACTCCGGGAGGGAGGAGAGCGCGACGAGCGCGCCCAGGGAACCGGCCGTGCGCGGCATGCCGCGCCGGGTCGTGCCGTCCGGGGCGGCGGTGCGGGCGGGGTGGGAGTCGCAGGGGTCAGCCATGGCCTGTCCTTCTGTCTCGGGAGAACCGACGAACGGGCCGACTCGGGGCGCCGGGAAGCGGGGCCGGCGGAAGTGGGGCGGCCACGGCGGGGCAGGGACCGCGTCCACGACGGCGCGCGAGCCGGACCACCACCGTGCACTGTTATCGATGCCAAGACCTTACAGACTGTCGCCGCAAACAGAACCAGTTCTGCGAAACAAGGGGTCCCAGACTCTGTTGTTAGCGATAACGTTCCCCTACTGTCTTCCTCACTCTCCCGTTCAGAGTCACGAGGAAGCTCCCAGGTGGAACCCATGACCCTGCCCCCTCCCCGGCGTTCCCGGCGCACCGGCCGGACAAGACCCGGCGCCGCCGCCACGACCGCCGTGCTCATCGCCCTGGGCACGCTGTCGGCCGGTGCCCTGCCGGCCCACGCGGGCCCGGCCGAAGCCTCCACGCCGGCCGCTCCGGCGCCCGCGGACCACCCCGCGACCCCGGTCGAACTGACCGCCCGGGGCCTGAGCGTCCAGGTGGCCGAGGAGTACCCCCAGGTCATCTCGTACACGGTGGACGGCAGGACGCTCGGCGGCCAGGCGCGGGCCCTGGACACCTTCACCGTCAACGGCAAGGCACACACCGCCACCACGGCGATGAAGGCGCACGGCAGCCAGGCGGTCTACACGTCCACCTTCGCCGACCTGCCGGACCTCACCATCACCTCGACGATCACCGTGACCGACCGGCGGACGGTCGTCTTCGCGGTGAAGAGCATCGAGGGCGCCGCCGCCTCGACCGTGGACCAACTGGCCCTGCCCGACCAGTCGCTCGTCTCGGTCGACTCCTCCGATCCGCACGCGACGCTGGCCCGGACGAGGATCTCGGCGGACTCGACGACCACGGCGGACCAGTTCGTCCCGATCACCGCGGCGACGGCCCCGGACAAGGCCGCCGTCGGCACGCCCTACGGGTTCGTGAGCGACAGCGGTCTGGCCGCCGGCCTCGTCACCAACGCGACCGACGACTCCGCGCAGGACAACAACGACAACTGGAACACCCGCCTGCAGTCCCGGATCGTGGACGCCGGCAACGGCGCGCGCCGCGCCGAACTGTCCGTCGGCTCCTACACGTACGCGCCCCGGGGCGCCACCGACCCGCGGGTGCGGACCTACGCCCTGCCCCGGACCACCGTGGTGCTCGCCACGGACGCCAACGGCGACGGGCGGGTGGACTGGCAGGACGGCGCCATCGCCTACCGGGCCCGGATGGCCCACCCGCTCGGCGCGGACCGCGTGCCCGAGCGGGTCGTGCAGCACATCCCCTTCAACTTCGCCAGCCAGGCGACCAATCCGTTCCTGAAGACGCTCGACAACGTCAAGCGCATCTCGATGGCCACGGACGACCTCGGGCAGTGGGTGCTGGAGAAGGGCTACGCCGACGAAGGCCACGACTCGGCGCACCCCGACTACGGGGGCAACTACAACGTCCGGGCGGGCGGTCTCGCCGACCTGAACGAGCTCACCGCGGCCGGTGCCGGCTACAACTCCGACGTCGCCGTGCACGTGAACGCCACCGAGGCCTACCCGCAGGCCAGGAACTTCACCGACGCCCTGGTCAAGGGCCAGGTCAATGGCTGGGACTGGCTGAACCAGTCGTACCACATCGACCAGCGCACCGACCTGGGCAGCGGCGCGATCGTCGACCGGTTCAAGGAGCTGCGCAAGCAGGCCCCGGGCATCAGGACCGTCTACATCGACGCCTACTACTCCAGCGGCTGGCTGGCCGACGGGCTGGCCGCGCAACTGCGCGAGCTCGGCTTCGAGGTCGCCACCGAGTGGGCGTACAAGTTCGAGGGCAGCTCCGTGTGGTCGCACTGGGCGAACGACAAGAACTACGGCGGCGCCACCAACAAGGGCATCAACTCCCGCATCGTCCGGTTCATCGCCAACTCAGACCGCGACGTGTGGAACGTGGACCCGCTGCTCGGCGGCAGCAGCATCAAGGAGTTCGAGGGCTGGACCGGACACGACGACTTCAACGCCTTCTACCGCAACATCTGGACCGACAACCTGCCGACCAAGTTCCTCCAGCACTACCAGGTCATGAACTGGGACTACGGCAGGTCCGCCACCCTCACCGGCGGCGTCCGCGTCGCCCTGGCCGACGGCAGGCGCCAGGTGTCGATGGACGGCTCGGTCGTGCTCGACGGCGACACCTACCTGCTGCCGTGGGGCGAGGCGAAGGGCGGGAACGGAACCTCCTCGCCGAGCCGGGCCGACAAGATGTACTACTACAGCGGCTCGGGCGGGACGCATACCTTCACACTGACCGGGCAGTTCGCCGCCACCCGCTCCTTCACGCTCTACAAGCTCACCGACCAGGGCCGGGTGAAGGCCGCACAGGTACGGGCCCGGGACGGGAAGGTGACGCTCACCGGCGACAAGGACCAGCCCTACGTACTCGCGCCGAACGGCGACCGGGCGCCGCACCGCGACGCCCACTACGGCGAGGGCACCCCCCTGGCCGACCCCGGCTTCAACGCCGGGAACCTGGACGCCTGGAACGCCCGGGGCGCGGCGGTCGCCCGCACCGCCACCGGCGACAACGTGGCACGGCTCGGCACCGGCGCGTCCGGCCTCTCCCAGCGGGTCAAGGGCCTCACACCCGGCAAGCGGTACACGCTGAGCGCCGACGTCGAGGTCGCCGCCGGGCAGCGCCGCGCCGTCACCCTCGGCGTGAGCGGCCACGAGGTGTCGGCCCGCAACGCCTTCGACACCACACCGCTGCGCAACACGGTCGCTGCCGACGCCAAGCAGGGCACCTACGCGCAGCGCGCCTCCGTCGCCTTCACCGCGCCGGCGAGCGGCCAGGTCACCGTGTCGGTCGCGGCGGCAGCCGGACAGGCGGCGGTCACCGTCGACGACGTACGGGTCATGGCCGACACCTCCGCACCGGCGCCGGGCGGGTCCGTGATCGCCGACGACGACTTCGAGGGGAACCAGCCGGGCTGGGGACCGTTCGTGAAGGGCGACGCGGGAGGCGTCACCGACCCGCGCACCAGCGTGAGCCGGCTGCACGCGCCGTACAGCCAGAAGAGCTGGAAGAACACGCACTCGCCCTACGAGTCCGGGGCCCTGAAGGGGCAGGCGGTGGACGACGTCATCGACGGGGACCACTCCCTGAAGGCGCACGAGGAGAACACCGGGCTGGTGTACCGCACCGTGCCGGCGACGGTGCCGTTCGTCGCCGGTCACAAGTACGCGGTCTCGTTCGAGTACCAGAGCAACGTCGACGGCCAGTGGGCCTGGGTGACGGGTGCCGACCGGGTCGGGGACGGCAAGGTCGTCTCCAAGGACATCACCCGTGACGCGCTCGCCCCGGCGCTGGACACCGCGACGTACTCCAAGGAGATCGTCGCGGGCTGCGGTGACACCTGGGTGGGCCTGCGCAAGCTGGGCGGCGCGGGCGGTACGGACATGGTGCTCGACGACTTCCGGGTGACCGATCTGGGCCCGGTCGACGGCGGCGCCGCCTGTGCGAGCGTGACCACGCCCGCCGGTACGGATCTGAGCCCCGGCGTGCCCGGTGAGTACGTCACGACGTTCACCGACAACGAGGAGACCGACGCCACGGACGTCACCGTGCGGCTGGAGGGGCTGCCCGCCGGCTGGACCGCGATGGTGAAGGACCGTGACGGCAACGCCTTCGGCACCGTGAAGCCGGGCGCGAGCGTCGAGACGACCTGGATCCTCACCCCGCCGGCGGGCGCGGCCGGCACGTCGGCGACGTGGAAGGCGACGGCCGTGTACACGGGCTCGGGGGTGAGCAAGACGGTGTCGGCGCAGGCCAGGGCCACGGTGGCGAGCGAACCGCTCCTCTCCCCCGGCTCGATGCGCGCCGGTGCCGACTCGGAGAACCTGTCCTCCGGACCGGCGGAGGGCCCGGTGGCCAACGTGCTCGACGGCGACCCGGGCACCATCTGGCACACCGACTACACCGACTCCGACGCGCCTTACCCGCACTGGGTGACGCTGAAGCTGGGCGGTCCGGCCGCCGTGAACGGTTTCGGCTACCTGGACCGGCAGGGCGGCGGCCAGAACGGTCGCGTGGCCGGGTACGAGGTGTCCGTCTCCGACGACGGCACCACCTGGAGGAGCGTCGCCGAGGGCTCGCTCGTCGACTCGCCCACCATGCAGCGGATCTCCTTCCCCACGGTGCGCGCCTCCTATGTCCGCTTCACCGCGCTGAGCGCCCTCAACGGCCAGCCGTTCGCGGCGGCCGCCGAGATGCGCGTGTACGGCACGGTGGTGGACCCGCCCACGGGTTACCCGCCGGCCGTCCGGCCATAGGCTCCCCCCGCCCCGAACCGGGCCTGCCGCGACCGACTTGTCCGTCCGTCGGCCGCGGCAGGCCTTTCGGCACGCACCTGTTGGCCGGCCCGGGGCGGGCCGACCGCCGCCGCGGACGGAACCGCGCCCCCGCGGACGGGGGCGGGAACGCCGGCCGGTCTCTGCGGCCGGCCGTCCAGCGAGCGGGGAGCCGGTCCGCGGCGCGCCCGCTCAGGGGCGGCGCTCCAGGGTGGACTCCCTGACCACGAGTTCGAAGCCGGGCAGTATGCGCCGGGGTATGGGCTCGGTCCGGCCCGCGATGCGTTCCACGAGGCAGTCGACGGCGATCCGGGCGATGGCCTGTTTGTCGGGGGCGATGGTGGTGAGCGCCACGGCCGCGTAGCGGGCCTCCTCGATGTCGTCGAAGCCGACCACCGCGATGTCCTGCGGGACGCGCAGGCCCCGTTCGGCGAGCGCCCTCATCGCGCCCAGGGCGACCAGGTCGTTGAAGGCGAACACGGCGTCGGGCCGCTCGCCGCGGTCCAGCAGGGCGGCCACGCCCACCGCCCCGTCCTGCCGGGCGTAGCCGACCGTGGCGACGACGAGCGACTCGGGCGGGTTCAGACCGGCCGACCGGTACGCCTCGCGCCACCCGCGCAGTCGCAGATGGGCCGGTTCCCGCGCGCTCTCGTGGCTGGCCCCGAGGAACGCGATGCGGCGGCGCCCGGTGTCGAGGAGGTGCTGGACGCCGGCGCGCGCGGCCGCCACGTTGTCGATGGCGATGTGGTCGAAGGGCGCGTCGTACTCGCGCTCCCCGAGCAGCACCAGGGGGGAGGTCTCGGTGCGGGAGAGCAGGTCCTCCGTCTCCATCCGGATCGGGCTGAGGATGAGACCGTCGATGATCTGGGCGCGAAAGCCCTGGCAGACGAGGACCTCCTTCTCGCGCAGCCCCGCGGTGTGGTCCAGCAGGACGGTGTAGTCGTGGAGTGCGGCCGCGTCGATGACGGCGCCGGCCACCTCGGAGAAGTACGGGTTCCCCAGTTCGGGCACGGCCAGTGCGATGACACCGGTGCGGCCGTTGCGCAGGTGGCGGGCGACGAGGTTCGGCCGGTAGCCGAGTTCGTCGATGGCCCGCTGGACGCGCGCGCGGGTCCGGGGCGCCACATGGACATAGTTGTTCACGACGTTCGACACAGTCTTGACGGATACCCCGGCGCGCTGTGCGACGTCCTTCAGGCTGACGCCCACTGGGCTCCTTCTGTCGAGGGGCGGCGTCCCCGGCCGGCTGCGCCGCTTCAGTCCGTCTGCCGGGCGCGGCTGAGCAGTGTCTGGGCCAGCACCACGACGGCCAGGAAGGCGCCGTTGACGGTGTCGGTGAAGGCGGAGCCGTACTGGGAGAAGTAGTGGTCGATCAGGTTGTGGATGACGGCCAGCACCAGGACACCGCTGGCCGTGCCGCCGACGGAGCCGCTTCCGCCGGTCAGGAGCGTGCCGCCGATCACCACGGAGGCGATGGCGGTGAGTTCGTAGCCGACGCCGATGGTGGTGACACCGGACCCCAGGCGCGCGCTGCCGAGCGCGCCGGCCGCCGAGGCGAGCGTGGCGGACAGGACGTAGACGAGGACCTTGGTGCGGGCGACGGGGAGTCCCATCAGCAGGGACGCGTTCTCGTTGCCGCCCATCGCGGTGACCGTGGCGCCGAAGCGGGTGCGGGTGAGCAGGACAGCGCCCAGGGCGAAGAGCACGGCGACGGTGATCACCGGCACCCAGGTGCCTTCGCCCAGGCGCCGGAAGGCGGAGTCGGCGGGGACGAGGTACGTCGTGGCGCCCTCGTCCGTCAGGGCCTGCAGCAGGCCGCGCGCGCCCAGCAGCCCGGCGAGGGTGACGATGAACGGCGCCATCCGCCCCCGGGAGACGAGCAGCCCCTGGACCGTGCCCCACAGGGCGCCGGTCGCCAGCGGAAGCGCGATGGCCAGCCAGGTGCCTCCGGTGTGCGCGCCGTACGCGGCCACGACCCCGCCCAGCGCGTACAGGGAACCGACGGAGAGGTCGATGCCGCCGGTGAGGATGACGAAGGTCATGCCGAGGGCCAGCAGCCACACGAAGGCGTTGTTGCCGAGGATGCTGCTGATGTTGGACCAGGTCGGGAAGGTGGAGGAGGTCGCCGAGGCGATGGCGGCCATCAGCACCAGGACGGCCAGGGCGCCCCGGCGCTGGATGTGGGAGGCCATGCGTTCGCGGAGGGAGGGCTGGGCCGCCCGGGACGTGGACCGCGGTGGCAGCATGGCCGGTTGCGGGGCGGCGGTGCTCATCGTGTACCACGCTCCTGTGAGGCGTAGACCGCGCAGCAGATGATGGCGGCCTCGACGAGTTGGGTGTAGGACGAGTGCACGTTGTGCTGGGTGAGGACGGCGGTGATCAGCTGCATGAACAGCGCGCCCGCCACGGTGCCGAGGACCCGGACCCGGCCCCCGGTCAGCGGGGTGCCGCCGACCACCACGGCGGTGATGGCGTTGAGTTCCATGTTGAGGCCCTGGTTGGCGGGGTCGGCCTCGGCGCCGTGTCCGACGATCATCGCCCCGGCGAAGGCGGCCAGGACGCCGGAGAGCACGTAGACGGTGACGAGCACGCGGCGTACGGGCAGACCGGCGAGCTTGCTCGCCTGCCGGTTGTCGCCGATGGCGACCAGTTGCCGGCCGAACGTGGTGCGGCGGACCAGCAGCGCGGTGAGCACCGCGCACACCGCGGCGATCCACGCCATGACCGGGACGCCGGCGAACCCGTCCGAGCCGAGGCCGAGCAGCCCGGACTCGGAGACCGGTTTCGCCGAGTTGCCGTTGATGAGTTCGGCGGCGCCGCGCAGGCCGATCATGAGGGAGAGGGTGGCGACGATCGGCTGGATGCGCGCGAAGGCCACCATCGTGCCGCCGACGGCCCCGCAGACCGCTCCGGCCAGCAGGGCGAGGAGTATCGCGACCGGTGCGCCGTAGCCGAGGTAGAGAGGGACGACCGAGGCGGCCAGGGCGATGACGGCACCGACGGACAGGTCGACGCCCTCCGTGCCGATGACGAGGGCCATGCCGAGCGCGACCATGAGGGTCGGGGCGACCTGGAAGAGCTGGATGCGGACGTTGCCCGCGGACAGGAACGACGAGTCCAGGACGGCCGCCACGACGAAGAGGACGAGCAGCGCGGCGTAGACGCCGTAGGCCTGGAGCATGCGCAGCAGCCGGGCGCGGTCCGGCACGACGGGGCCGGCCCAGGTGGTGGGGGTCATCGGGGCTCCTCCTTCGTCACGGCCGGGCGGCCCGGGGCCTGCCCGGGCGCGCTCTGCCGACCTGCGGCGCCTGCGGCGGGCGACGCGTGCGCGTGCCCGTCGTCCGCGTGCCCGTCGTCCGCGTGCCCGTCGTCCGCGGCGGCGGAAGCGGACGCCAGGGTGTCGAGCACCGCCTGCTCGCTCACCTCCTCGCCCCGCAGGTGGCCGACCGCCCGGCCGTCCTTGAGGACGACGATCCGGTCCGAGCCCTCGATCAGTTCCTCCAGGTCGGAGGAGATCAGCAGTACCGCGAGCCCCTGTTCGGCGAGTTCGTCGACGAGTGCCTGCACCTCCGCCTTGGCGCCCACGTCGATGCCGCGGGTCGGTTCGTCCAGGAGCAGCACCTTGGGGTCCAGGCACAGCCAGCGGGCCAGGAGCACCTTCTGCTGGTTGCCGCCCGACAGGTCGCTGACCTTCTGGTCGGGTCCGGAGGCCTTGATGCGCAGGCGTTCCATGAAGAAGCGGACGACCTCGTCCTGTCTGGACGGTGAGATCACCCCGGCGCGGGCGAGGCGGGGCAGCAGCGCGAGGGAGATGTTCTCCCTGACGGACAGGTTGGGCAGGATGCCTTCCGTCTTGCGGTCCTCGGCGAGCATCACCACGCCGGCCTTGATCGCGGCGGCGGGGCTGCGCCGGGCCAGGGCCGTGCCGGACACCTCGACGGTGCCGCCGTCGGTGGGCAGGGCGCCGATGATCGCCTTGGCGGTCTCGCTGCGCCCGGCGCCGAGCAGGCCGCCCAGTCCCACGACTTCGCCGCGGTGGACGTCCAGGCCGATGCCGTGCAGCCGGTGCCGTACCGTCAGGTCCATCGCGCGCAGCGCGGGCGTTCCCTCGTGCCGGTCGTGGTGCTCCGCGCCGAAAGCCGTGGCGCCCTTGGCGCGGACCGTGGACATCTCACGGCCGAGCATCAGCGAGATGAGTTTCAGCCGTTCCAGGCCGGCCATGGCACCGGTGTGCACGACCGCGCCGTCGCGCATCACGGTGACCCGGTCGCAGATCGCGTACAGCTCGTCCAGGCGGTGGCTGACGTAGACGACGGCGATGCCCTGGCTCCTGAGGTCGCGGATCACCGAGAACAGGGTCTCGACCTCGCGGGGTTCCAGCGACGAGGTCGGCTCGTCCATCACGACCACGCGGGCGTCGATCTGCACGGCCCGGGCGAGGGCCACCATCTGCTGGGCGCCGAGCCCGAGGGTGCCCAGGGGGCGGGTGACGTCCACGTCGACGCCGTACCGCTTCAGGGTGTCGCCGGCCGTGCGGTTCATGGCCCGCACGTCGACGAGTCCGAAGCGGCGGGGTTCGCGGCCCAGGCAGAGGTTGCGGGCCACCGACATCAGCGGGACGAGGTTGACCTCCTGGTAGATGGTGGAGATGCCCGCCGCCTGTGCCTCCAGCGGGTTGCGGAAGGCGCGGTCCTCGCCCGCGAGGCGCACCGTGCCGGCGTCGGGCCGGTACACGCCGGTCATCACCTTGATCAGCGTCGACTTCCCGGCGCCGTTCTCCCCGATGAGGGCGTGCACCTCACCGGGGCGCAGCCGGAAGTCCACCTCGCGCAGGGCGCGGACACCGGCGAAGCTCTTGTCGACCCCGGCGACTTCGACGATCCAGTCGCTGCGGGGCCGCGGGTCCTGCTGGACCAACGTCTCTCCTCCTCCCGCGGGCTGCCGGGGGCAGCCGCCGGTCTGCCGGGCCGCGGTCACGGCTGCCGCGGCCCCGGTGTGTGCGCCGCCGGCCTCAGTACACGAGGCCCTGGTCGAGGGCCTGCTGGGCGTTGCCCGAGGTGAAGTGCCCGTCCTTGATGATCACCTTGGCCTGGACACCGGTGGTGCCGTAGAAGTCCTGGAGCGCCTGGAAGGCCAGCGGACCGAAGCGCGGGTTGGTCTCGATGTCCGACACCATCTGGCCGGAGGCGACGTTCTTGACGGCCTGCTGGATGCCGTCGATGGAGACGACCTTGATGTCCTTGCCGGGTGTCTTGCCGGCGGACCTGACGGCCTGGATCGCCCCGAGTGCCATCTCGTCGTTCTCCGCGTAGATCGCGTTGATGTCGGAGTGGGACTGCAGCAGCTGTTCCATGACCTTCTGGCCGTCGGTCTGGGCGAAGTTGCCGGTCTGCGAGGCGACGATCTTCATCTTGGGGTACTTGGCCTTGACCTGGTCCTCGAAGCCCTTGGTCCGGTCGGTGGTGACGTTGTTGCCGGGGGTGCCGGTCAGGATGGCGACGTGTGCCTCGCCGCCGTTCGTGGCGGAGGCGAGGTCGTCGGCGGCGATCTGTGCCTGGTGGTAGAAGTCGGACCCGATGAAGGCCATGAAGTCCGTGCAGGCGCTGCCGCCGACCGTGCGGTCGATGGTGAGCACGGGGATCTTCGCCGACTTGGCCTTGGCGAGGGCCGGACCGAGGCCGTCGGAGTTCTCCGGGGCGACGATCAGGGCCTTGGCGCCCTGGGCGATCATGTCCTCGATCTGCGAGTTCTGGGCGTTGACGTCGGCGTTGGCGTTGCGCTCGATGAGCTTGACGCCCAGCTTCTTCGCCTGCTGCTCGATGCTCTTGGTCTCGGTGGCCCGGAAGGGGTTGCTGGTCGACTCCGACTGGGAGAAGCCGACGACGGTCTTGCCGTCGGTGATGTCCAGCTTGGCCACCCCGCCGCCGTAGGTCTTGTACGTGCAGCCCGGTCCCGTCGCCGAGGGGGAGGCGACCTGCTGCGAGGCGCCCGCGTTGTCGTTCGCGGCGGCGGAGGACCCGGAGCCGGCGGAGTCGGAGGAGGAACCCGACTTGGTGCATCCGGTGACGGCGAGGCACAGGCCGACGGTCAGCACAGCGGCAGTGAGGGTCTTTGTCTGGGACGAGATGTTCACGCGCCGATCACATCCTCAACGGTGTAGGCGATGGCGGAACAGGGAGAGGGAGCCGTCTGGTGACCCGTTCGGCCGGCCGGTCCGAACGGGCGGGCTTTTCAACGTTGTAGACATTGAGGGAACGTCAAACTGGATGTCAACCCGCTGTTCACAACTGGCTTGCAGCGGCTGCCCGCTGGGCCCTCGGGGCGGTCCCGGGGCCCGGCGAAAGGGCTGCGGAGCCGCTCAGGACGCCCCTGCCCGGAACGGCTGCGCCGACGGGGTCGGGGGCGGCTCGGCGGGGGCGGCAAAAGGTGACGCGTGAGGGGTGGACACCGTTGTCAGGGCTGTGCTGTCATTTGGCTGCCTTCGTTTCCAACGTTGTCAACGCGCCATCACCGAGGGCCGCGCCCCGCAGGCCGGGGCTCCTCTCCACCCGCCGTGCGCGCCGCGGCGCGGCACCTCGCGCCGCCGCGGGCACCTCTTCCCCGCCCCGACAGGACGCTCTCCCGCAGACGCGCCGCTCGGCGGCGGGAGACCTCGTTTTCCTCGCATCCACCGCTCACCGCCGCACTGCCGGGCGGTCACCCAGGAGGACTTGATGAGCCATCACCTCGGTCCGGCCGACGACACGGGCGACGAGGAGGGCACGTCCCGCGCCCCGGTCAGCCGCCGCCGCCTCATCGGCTGGGCGGGTACGGCCGGCCTGGGCGGGGCGGCGGCGACGTTCCTGCCGTCCCCGGCCGCACAGGCACAGGCACAGGCACAGGCGGCCGGCGGTGCACCGGCCGGGCTGGACCGGGCAGCGGCCGGCACTCCGGCCGCGCGGACCGACGGGACCGGCACTCCCGTGTTCGACCCGGTCCGCCCGCCGGCCGTACCGCTCGCGGTCCGTTCGCCGTACCTGAGCGTGTGGATGCCGGCCGACAACCTGGCGGGCACCTGGCCGACCTTCTGGACCGGCCGCACCACCGCGATGTCCGGCATCGCGCAGATCGACGGTGTGCCCTTCCTCTTCCTCGGCGCGCCCAACGTGCCGGGCCACGTCCTGCGCGGCATGGTGCAGCGCTCCCTGACGGTGACCGCCACCCGTTCGCGCTACGTCCTCGAAGCCGCCGGCGTGCGACTGACCCTCACCTTCTGCTCCCCCGTCGAACCCGCGGACCTGCGGCGCCAGAGCATGCCGCTGTCGTACGTGACGGCACAGGCCGCCAGCAGCGACGGCCGCCCGCACGCCGTCCGGCTGTACTTCGACATCTCCGGCGAATGGGCGCACGCGGACTCGGCGACGAAGATCCGCTGGGAGCAGAAGGAGACGGCCTCTGGCGGGCACCCGCCGGTGACGACCCTGCGCTGCACGCCCAGCACGCCGAAGGAACTCGCCGAGCACGCGGACACCGCCACCTGGGGAAGCGTGCTGTTCAGCGCCACCTGGCGAGCTGGGACGACCTGGCAGATCGGCGCCGACACCACCGTACGGGCGGCCGCGCTCGACAAGGGCGGCCTCGCGGACACCGCCGACCCGGACCAGCCTCGGGCGATCAACGACCACTGGCCCGTCTTCGCCTTCCACTTCGACCTCGGCACGGTCGGCAGGAAGCCGCAGTCCGCGGTGCTGTCCCTCGGCCACGTGCGCGAGCCCGCCGTCCGTTACCTCGGCAGCCCGCTGCCGCCGCTGTGGCGCTCGCACTGGCCGTCCTGGGAGCCGATGGTGGCCTTCTTCCACGCCGACCACGACGCCGCCGAGGTCCGCACGGCAGCGCTGGACACCAGGGTCAGACGCGACGCGACCCGGGCCAAGGGCCCCAAGTACGCGGCGCTGTGCGCCCTTTCACTGCGTCAGGCCTACGCGGGCACGGAACTGGTCAGCCGCGACGGCGAGCCGTGGGCCTTCCTGAAGGAGATCTCCAGCGACGGCAACGTCTGCACGATCGACGTCGCCTACCCGTCGATGCCGGCCTTCCTCTACACCGATCCCGCCTACCTGGGCGCCCTCCTGGCACCGATGCTGGAGTACGCGGAGCACGGCGGCTGGCCCAAGACGTTCGCCGAGCACGACCTGGGGTCGAGTTACCCCGACGCCGCCGGTCACAACGACGGCAACGAGGAGGACATGCCCGTCGAGGAATCCGCGAACATGCTCATCATGTCCGCCGCCTACGCCTTGCGCGCGGACGGACCGGCGGCGAAGGCCTTCTGCACCCGGCACTACACGATCCTCAAGCAGTGGGCCGACTACCTCGTCGACAACGCGCTCGACCCGGGCTACCAGAACCAGACCGACGACTTCACCGGGTTCATCGGACACAGCGTCAACCTCGCCCTCAAGGGGATCCTCGCCATCGGCGCCATGAGCCGCGTCGCCGCCGCGGCCGGGAACCGGCAGGACGGCGCGCACTACCGTGCCATCGCCGAGGACTACGTCTCCCAGTGGGCCGGCAAGGCCCAGGACCCCGATGGCCGGCACCTGAAGCTGGCCTACGACCAGCCGGGCACCTGGAGCCTGAAGTACAACGGCTACCCCGACGCGCTGCTCGGTCTCGGCCTCGTCCCGGACTCCGTCGCCGACCGGGAAGCCGAGTGGTACCTGACCCAGGTCAACCAGTACGGCGTCCCCCTGGACATCCGGCACTCCTACACCAAGGGCGACTGGGAGATGTGGACCGCCGCCTGGCTGCGCGAGCATCCGGTCAGCGACTACCTGATCGACGCTCTGCACGCCTTCGCGCACACGTCCGCGTCCCGTGTGCCCTTCACCGACTGGTACGACACGGTGACGAATCGGCAGAGCGGTTTCCAGGCCCGGCCGGTGATCGGCGGCGTCTTCGCCCTGCTCGCCCTGGAGGCCTGACACACGCCACCCGCACGGTCCGCGACGCGCCACCGCACAGCCGTCGACGCGCCACCGGACAGCCGTGAGACGCCGGCCCACGGTCGTCGACGCGCCGGCGCACAGCCGTGAGGCGGCGCCGCACGGTCGTCGACGCGGTCCTGGCGACGCCGTCGCCGCGGTCCTCGCTCGCCCCTGCCGCGGTCTCGCACCTTGAAGGAGATCCCATGGAACGCCGTACGTTCCTGTCCAGCTCCCTGTCCGCCGCCGGCGCCGTCGCGCTGACCGGCACCGCCACACCCGCGCACGCCTCCCCGTCCTCCCCCGGCCAGGTGGCCCCCGCCGACGGCACCGGTCCACGCACCGGCTCCGGCCCCCACTACACCGCCAACCGGGCCCCGCTCGGCCAGGAGCCGTTCCTGCGGCTGCCGCCCGGCAGCATCACCCCGAAGGGCTGGCTGCGCACCCAGCTGGACCTGCAGCTCGACGGGCTCAACGGACGCATGCCCGAGGTGTCCGACTACCTGCGCGAGACCAGCGGCTGGGCCGTCCCGGAAAACGACGGCTGGGAGGAACTCCCCTACTGGCTCAGAGGCTTCGGCGACCTCGGCTACGTCACCCAGGACAGCCGCACCCTCGAACTGACCCGTACCTGGATCGACCGCATCCTCGCCACCCGGCAGAGCGACGGCTTCTTCGGCCCGTCCCGCCTGCGCACGGCCCTGAACGGCGGGCCGGACTTCTGGCCCCACATGCCCGTACTCGACGCGCTGCGCACCTGGCACGAGTTCAGCGGCGACGACCGCGTCGTGCCCGCCCTGACCGGCTGGCTGGGGTTCCTCCACGCCCAGCCCGGCACGCTCTTCGGGCAGGGCTGGGGCTCGGCCCGGGTCGGCGACACCATCGACACCGCCTACTGGCTCTACAACCGCACCGGCGACGCCTGGCTGCTCGACCTGGTCCACACCATGCACGCCCACAGCGCCGACTACACCCACACGGTCCCGACCTGGCACAACGTCAACCTCGCCCAGGGATTTCGCGAACCCGCCCAGTACGGTGTCCTGGCCGGCGACCCCGCCTTCCTCGCGGCCACCCACCGCGTCTACGACACCGTCATGAACACCTACGGACAGTTCCCCGGCGGCGGTTTCGCGGCGGACGAGAACGCCCGCCCCGGCTACCACGACCCACGCCAGGGCTTCGAGACCTGCGGCATCGTCGAGTACATGCACAGCCACCAGATGCTCGCCCGGATCACCGGCGACACCGTGTGGGCCGACCGCTGCGAGGAGCTGGCCCTCAACCTGCTGCCGGCCGCCTTCGACCCCCGGCAGAAGGGCACCCACTACGTCACCTCGGCCAACAGCGTCCGGCTCGACGACGTGCCCAAGTCGCACGGTCAGTTCGACAACTCCTTCGCCATGCAGGCGTACATGCCCGGCATCCACCAGTACCGGTGCTGCCCGCACAACTACGGCATGGGATGGCCCTACTACGCCGAGGAGATGTGGCTGGCGAGCGCCGACGGCGGGCTGTGCGCCTCGCTGTACGGGGAGTCCTCCGTGCGCGCCCAGGTGGGGGACGGCACGACGGTCACCGTGACCGAGCGTACGGAATACCCCTTCGACGACACCGTCACCCTGACCGTGTCCACCCCGCACGCCGTGACCTTCCCCCTCTACCTGCGTGTCCCGGGGTGGTGCCGGCAGCCGTCGGTGCGGCTCGGCGGCCGGCCCGTGGCCGCCCGGCGCAGCGGCGGGTACCTGGTGCTCGACCGCCGCTGGCACGACCGCGACCGCATCGAGCTGCGGCTGCCGATGCGCACGACGGTACGCACCTGGAAGGGCAACGCGGACTCCGTCTCCGTCTCCCACGGCCCCCTCGCCTACTCGCTGCGGATCGAGGAGGACTGGCGGCGCTCCGGCGGCAGCGACACCTGGCCGGAGTACGAGGTGCACCCCGCCTCGGCGTGGAACTACGCGCTGGAGCTGGACCGGCACGATCCCGCACGGTCCTTCACCGTCGAGCGCACCCGCGCCGGCACCGCCTCCGGCAACCCCTTCACCCTGTCCGGCACCCCGCTGCTCCTGCGGGCCAGGGGACGGCGTCTGGACGGCTGGGTGAGCGACGACCAGAACGTCGCGGCACCCCTCCAGCCGAGCCCCGCCCGCACCACCGAACCGGTCGAACACCTCACCCTGGTCCCGGCCGCAGCCGCACGGCTGCGCGTCACCTCGTTCCCCACCGCCACCGCGTCGGGCAAGGCGCACGCGTGGGCGGCGGTCACCGCGTCCTTCAGCGGAGTGGACAGCCCCCAGGCCCTGCTCATGAACGCCTCGGTCACGCCCGCGAGTTCCTACGACCAGACGGTGCCGCGCTTCACCTGGTGGGACCGCACCGGGACCGAGGAGTGGGTCCAGTACGCGTACCCGGAGCCCGTCCGCGTCGGAGAGGTGTCGGTGTACTGGTACGACGACACCGGCCACGGTGCCTGCCGTGTCCCCGAGGCCTGGCGGCTGGAGCACCGCACCACGGACGGCCGGTGGCTCCCCGTCGGTGGCCCGCCCGACCACGGCACCGCCACCGACCGCTTCAACCGGGTCTCTTTCCCTGCCGTCACGGCCACGGCGCTGCGCATCACGGCGCAGCTCAGGCCGGGCTTCTCCGGCGGCCTGCTGGCCTGGCGCACCGGACCGGGTGCTCCGCCCCGGCCCTGATGGCCGGCCCTGATCCACCGCCTCCTTTCCCCCGTTCCGATGAAAGGTGAACGCCCTGATGAAAGGTGAATGCCCTTGAGTCCCGGAAGACAGCGCACGACGCTCCCCCGCCGACTGGCGGCGGTGGCTCCCCTGCTCCTCGGTGGCGCGCTCCTCGCGCCGGCCTCCCCCGCGCAGGCGGACGCGGCAGGGGGGACGGCCGGCACGACCGTCGCGCAGGGCCTGCGCAGCGACTGCTACCTCAGCTCCGACAGCACGTCGCTGGACTTCGCCACGTACGGCAGCACGGGGGTCCAGCCCTCCCTGAACGTGAAGGACCTCCTCCCGGCGCTGCGCAGTTGCGCCGGTTCCACCCAGAACGTCGCCGTGCACTGGACGGGGACGCTGGACGTCCCCACCGGCGGGTCCTACACGTTCTACATCAAGGGTGACAACGGCTTCCGCATGTCGCTCGACGGTGCGAGCGTCATCGACCACTGGACGACCGACTGGGACGTGCAGACCCAGTCCCAGCCGGTCACCCTGACGGCCGGCTCGCACCGGCTGTCCTTCGACTACAACCAGGGCAACGGCGGCGCCTACATCCAGACCGAGTGGTCGGGCCCCGGCATCGCCCGGCAACCCGTCCCGGACTCCGCGCTGCACACGCCCGCCGACTACACGCCCCTCGACCTGCACAGCGTCGTGCAGGCGTCCGGCCGCACGGCGGTCGTGCAGCTACCGGGACCGGTGGACGCGCTGCCCGCGGACCTGACCCGGCACGTCTCGGTGATCGCCGGCGGCCACCGCTGGTCGCCGACGGTGACCACGGACCCCTCCGACCACTCCAGGCTGGTCTTCACCGCCGCGGCCACGGACACCCCGGCGGCCATGAAGTCCCAGGTGCGGATCAGCTACGACGGCCAGGGCGGTCTGAGCACGGTCACCGGCCCGCTGGCCGTGTTCTCCAGCGTCGCGCAGAACGACTCCACCTGGTACTTCGCCACCAAGTGGGCCAAGGACGTCTCGCCGACCGAGGCGCTGCCCGACTACCCGCGCC
Source organism: Streptomyces sp. NPDC056160 (assembly GCF_042268205.1). Taxonomy (NCBI): domain Bacteria; kingdom Bacillati; phylum Actinomycetota; class Actinomycetes; order Kitasatosporales; family Streptomycetaceae; genus Streptomyces; species Streptomyces sp. NPDC056160. The sequence continues at coordinate 1,772 of NZ_JBHJUW010000110.1, read as the reverse complement.
CGCAGCAGACCCGCAAGCGGTGGGCCAACCTCAACGGCACCTGGCAGTTCCAGGCGACGGCCCAGGACGCCCCGCTGCCCCGGGGCAGACTCAGCGGGAAGATCCTGGTGCCCTACCCGATGGAGGCGCCGCTGTCCGGTGTCGCCGAGCACCACGACTGGTCGCTGTACCAGCGCACCTTCAAGGTGCCGGCCGGCTGGCGGGTCGGTTCGGGCAACCGGCTGCACCTGAACTTCGGCGCCGTGGACTACGAGGCCTGGGTCTACGTCAACGGCCGGCAGGTCGCCCACCACACCGGCGGCTACCAGGCGTTCACGGCCGACGTCACCGACGCGGTCACGCGCCACGGCGACCAGACGGTGCTGCTGAAGGTCAAGGACACCACCGACTCCTCCCAGCAGGCGACCGGCAAGCAGTCGCGCGACCCGAGCGGCATCTGGTACACGCCCACCTCGGGCATCTGGCAGACGGTGTGGATGGAGCCGGTTCCCGAGGAGAGCATCGACTCGCTGGTGCTCACCCCGAACATCGCGGACGACTCGCTGTCGGTCACGGTCCGCCCCGCCACCGGGACGAAGCGGACGGCGCGGGTGACCGCCACGGCCTACGACGGCCACCGGCGCGTCGGTTCGGTCAGCGGCACCGCCGGTACGGCCCTGCGGCTGCGCGTTGCGCACCCCAAGCTGTGGAGCCCTGACCACCCGTTCCTCTACGACCTGAAGGTCACCCTCTCCGACGGCCGTTCCCACGACAGCGTCGGGTCCTACTTCGGTATGCGGTCGATCTCGGTCGGCAAGGTCGGTGGAGTGAACAAGATCGAGCTGAACGGGAAGCCCACCTTCCTCCTGGCCACCCTCGACCAGGGCTTCTGGCCCGACGGCATCTACACGGCTCCCACGGACGCCGCCCTCAAGTCCGACCTCCAGCTGCACAAGGAGCTGGGCTTCAACACCGTGCGCAAGCACATCAAGGTGGAGCCGGCCCGCTGGTACTACTGGGCCGACCGGCTCGGGCTGCTCGTCTGGCAGGACATGCCCAGCCGCAACACCGACTCCGCCAGTGCCGCGAGCAACGCGGAGTTCGGCAAGGAGGTCCACGAGATCGTGGACCAGCACATCAGCAGCCCCTCCGTCGTCATGTGGACCATGATGAACGAGGGCTGGGGCGAGCAGAGCAAGCAGTCCACCGGAGCGCTCGCCGACTCGGTCAAGCAGCAGGACCCCTCGCGCCTGGTCGACGCCCACTCGGGAGTCAACTGCTGTGCCTCCAAGGGTGATTCGGGCCGCGGCGACGTCATCGACCACCACCTGTACCACGGTCCGGCGAACCCCGCGCCCGATGCCACCCGAGCGGCGGTGGACGGCGAGCACGGCGGCTACTCGCTGACGATTCCGGGACACATCGCGGGCGTCGCGGGCGGCCAGGACTACGGTGACGGTCCCACCGACATCGCGGAGATGACGAAGGCGTACGTGGACAACACCAGGCAGCTGATCCCGAACGCCGCCGCCGGCCTCTCCGGCTCCGTGTTCACGCAGATCAGCGACGTCGAGGGCGAACTCAACGGCCTGATCACCTACGACCGGGCGGTGGTGAAGGTCCACCCCGACGAGGTCAGGGCCGTCAACCGGGCGCTCATCGCGGCGGGCGCCGCGGCCGGCACGCCCGCGGGCACGGCCACGCGGTGACGTGACGGCCCGGCGCGGCACCGGGCACCCGGCCGCCGCGCCGCCCGGCCCCACGGCCCTCCCGGACCCGGTACCCACCGGGTC
>NZ_JBHJUW010000109.1:0-29535 GCF_042268205.1 Streptomyces sp. NPDC056160 | reverse complement strand
CCGCGTGGTCCACGCGGTGCGGACGCCGCGAGCCGGGCGTCGGTCAGCGCCGCAGCCGGGCGTTGGTGTGCCGGGTCGGCTCCGCGGTCGCCGGGTCCTCGGGCCACGGGTGCTTCGGGTACCGCCCGCGCAGCTCCGCGCGTACGCCCCGGTAACCGCCCCGCCAGAAGGAGGCGAGGTCGGCGGTGACGGCGACGGGCCGCCCGGCGGGGGAGAGCAGGTGCACGAGCACCGGCACTCCGGCCACGACGGGCGAGGCGTCGAGCCCGAACATCTCCTGGAGTTTCACCGCGAGTACGGGCTGCTCGGGATCGGTGTAGTCGACCCGGACCGCCGAGCCGCTGGGCACGGTGAGCCGCTCCGGGGCGAGTTCGTCCAGCCGTGCTGCCTCGCCGGACGCCCATGGCAGCAGCCGGGCCAGTCCCTGCCCGGCGTCGATCCGGGCGAGGTCGGCACGGCGGCGGGCACGGCCCAGTTCGGGCTCCAACCACTCCTCCACGCGCGCGTGCAGGGCGTCGTCGGCGACGTCGGGCCAGGGCGCGCCGAGTCGGCGGTGCACGAACGCCAGGCGCTGCCGCAGGACTTCGGCACCCGGTGACCAGCGCAGCAGCCGCAACCCCTCCTGCCGCAGCCCCTCCAGGAGCGCATCGCGTACGAGGGAGGGAGCCGGGTCGGCGAGCGGACGCGCCCTCAGCTCCACCGCCCCAAGCCGTTCGACCCGCCGCGCGACGACATCCCCGTCCGCCCAGCGGACCTCCTCGCCCTCCTCGTGCAGCGCCCCGGCCGCTAGCCGGGCGACGTCCTCGTCGACGGCCGCGGCGAGCTGCACGCGCGCGTGCCCCCTGCCCAGCGGCCGGTCGGCGACGGCGACGGCGATCCACGGCACCCCGCGCAGCGCGGACCCCTCGGCGAGTTCGGCCCGCGTACCGGAGAGCATGAGGTACGAGCCGCCGTCGAGCCTGGCGACCCGCTCGGGGAAGGCCAGGGCGGCGACGAGCCCGGCGACGCCGTCCTCCCCGGCGTACGCGGGGGCCGGAGAGCCCTCGGCGTGCGCCCGCGACCTGCCCGCCCCCCGTGGCGCCTCGGCGGCCCCGGCCACTTCGCCGAGGGCCACAGCCCCGCTCCGGTCCGCGTCCCCGCTCCGGTCCGCGTCCTCGCTCCGGTCCGCGTCCCCGCTCCGGCCGGTGTCCCCGGCCAGGTCCGCGCTCTCACTACGGTCGGTGTCCCCGGCCAGGCCCCCCTCCCCGCTCCGGTCCGGGCCTCCGCTCCGGGCAGCCTCCGCCGCCCGGGCCGCCTCCGTCCCGGCGGTCCGCAGCCGCCGCACCTCCGCACGCCACCGCCCCGCGTAGGCGTCACCCCCGCGCCGGACCCGCCGCAGGGCGCCGGCGAGATCGTCGCCGTACTCCCGGGGCACCTCCTCGCTGAGCAGCGCGACCACCTCCGCGACCGTGCCCGCCCCGGCCAGGGCCCCCGCGTCGAGCAGGGACCGGCCCAGCCGCACGGGCACGCCCAGCCGCGCCAGCCGCGCACCCCGCCGCGTGGCACGCCCGGCCGGATCGACCGCGCCCACCGCGCTCAGCACCTCCCGCGCCGCCGCCATCGCGCCGGCCGGCGGTGGATCCAGCAACGCCAGCCCGGACGCGTCAGGATCGCCCCAGCAGGCCGCCTGGAGGGCGAACGCCGTCAGGTCGGCCAGCTTTATCTCCGGCGCCGGGAAACGCGGCAGGCGCCCGTCCTCGGCCTCCGTCCAGCACCGGTACACCGTGCCCGGCGCCTCGCGCCCGGCGCGCCCCGCCCGCTGCCGTCCGGCCGCCTGCGAGGCCCGCACCGTCGTCAGTGCGCCCAGCCCGCGCGCGTGGTCGACACGCGGCTCCCGCGCGAGTCCCGCGTCGACCACCACCCGGACCCCGGGCACCGTCAGCGACGACTCGGCCACCGACGTGGCCAGCACCACCCGGCGCCGCGGACCCGGCGCCAGCACCGCGTCCTGCACGGCCGCCGGGGCCCGCCCGTGCACCTGGAGCACGTCCACGTCGCCCAGGTCGCCGAGCCCGCCCGCCACCCGCGCGATCTCGCCCGCGCCCGGCAGGAAGCAGAGCACGTCCCCCGCCCGCTCGGCCAGCGCTCGCCGCACCACGGAACCCACGTGCGTCAGCAGCGCGGGGTCCACCCGCATGCCGTGCGGCGGGCGCACCGGGCGCGCGGGCGGCGCCCACACCACCTCCACCGGGTACGAGACGCCCTGCGCCGCGACCACCGGCGCATCTCCCAGCAGCCGCGACCAGCCCTGCGCGTCCGTGGTCGCGGACGCCGCCACCAGCCGCAGCCCGGGCCGCAGCGCCGCCCGTACGTCGCAGAGGAACGCCGCCGCCGTGTCCGCGTCCAGATGGCGCTCGTGGCACTCGTCGAGGACGACCACGTCGACCCCGGCGAGCTCCTGGTCGCGCTGCAACCGCTGCAGCAGGACGCCGGTGGTGACGACCTCCACGCGCGTGTGCCGTCCGACCACCCGCTCGCCGCGGACGGTGTAGCCGACGCTCTGGCCGGTCCGCTCGCCCAGCAGCCACGCCATGCGCCGCGCCGCCGCGCGCGCCGCGATCCGCCGCGGTTCGGCCACGACCACCCGGCCAGGCGGCCCGTGCCCGGGGCCCCGCCCGAGCAGTCCGGCCAGGGCGAGCGGGACCAGTGTCGTCTTGCCGGTGCCGGGCGGTGCCACCAGCACGGCGGTCCCGGGCCCGTCGAGCGCGTCGTTCAGGGCGGGCAGGGCCGTGCGTACGGGCAGTGCGTCCAGGGCGTCGTAACGGATCACGCCCCCAGTGTCGTACGGGCGGACGAACGCCCCGCACGCGCGCGTGCGGGGCGTGTGCGGGCCGGGTCGGCCGCGGTCAGTCGCGCTCGCAGACGAAGACCGCGGTGCCCGGGATCAGGTGCCCGCGCAGCGGGGACCAACCGCCCCACTCGGAGGTGTTCCAGTCGGGCCACTCGGGTTCGACCAGGTCCACCAGGCGGAAGCCCGAGGTCGCGATGTCCCGGACCCGGTCGCCGAGGGTGCGGTGGTGCTCGACGTAGACCGCGTGGCCGTCCTCGTCCTGCTCCACGTACGGCGTGCGGTCGAAGTAGGAGGCGGACACCGACAGCCCCTCCGGGCCGGGCTCGTCCGGGAAGGCCCACCGGATCGGGTGCGTCACCGAGAAGACGAACCGGCCGCCGGGGCGCAGCACACGGCGCACCTCCCGCAGCACCAGCCGCGGGTCGGCGACGAAGGGCAGCGCCCCGTACGCCGAGCAGGCCAGGTCGAAGGAGCCGTCGGCGAAGGGGAGCACGGCGGCGTCGGCGCACACGAGGGGGACGGGTCCGCCGATGCGCAGCGCGTGCTGGAGCTGGCGGTGGGAGAGGTCCAGTGCCACCGGGCGCGCGCCCTGTCCGGCCAGCCAGCGCGAGCACTGGGCCGCGCCGGCGCCGATCTCCAGGACGTCCTTGCCCTTCAGCTCCTCCGGCGGACCGAGGAGTTCCGCCTCCACCTCGTCCAGGCCCTCGGGGCACCACACGAAGCGCTCGTCGCCGAGGAACGTGCCGTGTTCGACCTGGTACTCGTCCGCGTTCCGGTCCCACCAGCCGCGGTTGGCGCGGGCACTCTCGGTGACCGAGGCGGCGCGTCGGGTGGCCTCGGGCTCGGGCAGTTCGGGCTCTTGGATGATCGGCTCCCTCGTACTAGTCTGCGGGCTCTTCCGTGCAGCCCATGCGGTGCGCGCCCTCGGCGGGCGTCCCGGTGCCGGCGGGGCCCCGGGAGACGGGTTTCGTGCCGGAGTTGCGGCGTTGTGTCCCGGGTGTGCGGCTTCGCGCATTGACCCTGCCCGGCTGCCCCCGTATGCTACAAGTTGCGCTGCGGGCCTGCGTGCCTCAGACGGAGCAGGCTGCGCTCGCATCTGTTGTATGTCCCCTCGGTTGTCGAGGCGCCACGGTGGTTTTGTGTGGCGCTTCCTTGGCTGTCCGGCTTCTTCAGAGCGAAACGGGCTCCCGGCGTAAGCAGTACCTACGACTTCAATGTCCGTACCGGAGCCCTTTCCCACATGACGAGCAGCACCGAGACCACCGCCACCACCCCGCAGGTAGCGGTCAACGACATCGGTAACGAGGAAGCCTTCCTCGCCGCGATCGACGAGACGATCAAGTACTTCAACGACGGCGACATCGTCGACGGCGTCATCGTGAAGGTCGACCGGGACGAGGTCCTGCTCGACATCGGTTACAAGACCGAAGGTGTCATCCCGAGCCGCGAGCTCTCGATCAAGCACGACGTCGACCCGAACGAGGTCGTCGCCGTCGGTGACGAGATCGAGGCCCTGGTCCTCCAGAAGGAGGACAAGGAAGGCCGCCTGATCCTCTCGAAGAAGCGCGCCCAGTACGAGCGTGCCTGGGGCACCATCGAGAAGATCAAGGAAGAGGACGGCATCGTCACCGGTACCGTCATCGAGGTCGTCAAGGGTGGTCTCATCCTCGACATCGGCCTCCGCGGCTTCCTCCCGGCCTCCCTGGTCGAGATGCGCCGTGTCCGCGACCTCCAGCCCTACGTGGGCAAGGAGCTCGAGGCGAAGATCATCGAGCTGGACAAGAACCGCAACAACGTGGTCCTGTCCCGCCGTGCCTGGCTGGAGCAGACCCAGTCCGAGGTCCGCCAGACCTTCCTCACGACCCTCCAGAAGGGTCAGGTCCGCTCCGGCGTGGTCTCCTCGATCGTCAACTTCGGTGCCTTCGTGGACCTGGGTGGCGTCGACGGTCTGGTCCACGTCTCCGAGCTGTCCTGGAAGCACATCGACCACCCCTCCGAGGTCGTCGAGGTCGGCCAGGAGGTCACGGTCGAGGTCCTCGACGTCGACATGGACCGCGAGCGTGTCTCCCTGTCGCTGAAGGCGACCCAGGAAGACCCGTGGCAGCAGTTCGCCCGCACCCACCAGATCGGCCAGGTCGTGCCCGGCAAGGTCACGAAGCTGGTTCCGTTCGGTGCGTTCGTCCGCGTGGACGAGGGCATCGAGGGTCTGGTCCACATCTCCGAGCTGGCCGAGCGCCACGTGGAGATCCCGGAGCAGGTCGTCCAGGTCAACGACGAGATCTTCGTCAAGGTCATCGACATCGACCTCGAGCGCCGTCGCATCAGCCTCTCGCTGAAGCAGGCCAACGAGTCCTTCGGTGCCGACCCGTCGGCGGTCGAGTTCGACCCGACCCTGTACGGCATGGCCGCGTCCTACGACGACCAGGGCAACTACATCTACCCCGAGGGCTTCGACCCCGAGACCAACGACTGGCTCGAGGGCTACGAGAAGCAGCGCGAGGAGTGGGAGCGCCAGTACGCCGAGGCGCAGACCCGCTTCGAGCAGCACCAGGCGCAGGTCATCAAGTCCCGCGAGGCGGACGAGAAGGCCGCTGCCGAGGGTGGCGACACCGCGGGTGCCGCTCCGGCCGCGTCCGGTGGCGGTTCGTACTCCTCCGAGGGCGGCGACAGCTCCGGCGCGCTGGCTTCGGACGAGGCCCTGGCGGCCCTGCGCGAGAAGCTGGCCGGCGGCCAGAGCTGACCGCTCACCGCTAGGCGGTAGCCGTTGACCGCGGCCCGTACTCCCCGTGTGGGGGTACGGGCCGTAGTCATGTCCGCGGCAGCGCCCCATGGGCCTACGGGTGCCACCGTGACGTTCGGCGGGCCCTGGTGCCCGTCCCGGTGAGCAGCGGACAGGGGGGGCGTCATGCAGGGCGATGGCTTCCTGTGAACCGGAGAAGCCTCGCTAGGCGGGGAATGCCCGCGTCCCGTTCCTCGTTGTGAACCTACGAACACGAGGAGGGGCGGTCACAGTGCTTGATCCGCAGGGTTTGTACGCATGGGAGCCGAAGGGCCTGGCGGTCGTCGACATGGCGCTCGCACAGGAGTCGGCCGGGCTTGTCATGCTCTACCACTTCGACGGATACATCGACGCGGGGGAGACCGGCGACCAGATCGTCGACCGGCTGCTGGACACCCTGCCCCACCAGCTCGTGGCGCGCTTCGACCACGACCGGCTCGTGGACTACCGGGCCCGTCGCCCGCTGCTGACCTTCAAGCGTGACCGCTGGACCGACTACGAGGAGCCGGCGATCGAGGTCCGTCTCGTCCAGGACGCCACGGGCGCCCCGTTCCTGCTGCTGTCCGGCCCGGAACCGGACGTCGAGTGGGAGCGGTTCGCGGCAGCCGTGCGGGAGATCGTGGAGCGGCTCGGCGTGCGCCTGGCGGTGAACTTCCACGGCATCCCCATGGGCGTCCCGCACACCCGCCCGGTCGGTCTGACCCCGCACGGCAACCGCAGCGACCTCGTCCCCGGACACCGCAGCCCCTTCGATGAGGCGCAGGTCCCGGGCAGCGCCGAGGCACTGGTGGAGTACCGCCTGATGGAGGCCGGACACGACGTCCTGGGCGTCGCCGCTCACGTGCCGCACTACATCGCCCGCTCCCCGTACCCCGACGCGGCACTGACCGTGCTGGAGGCCATCACGGCCGCCACCGGCCTGGTCCTGCCGGGCGTCGCCCACTCCCTGCGCAACGACGCCCACCGCACCCAGACCGAGATCGACCGGCAGATCCGGGAGGGTGACGAGGAACTCACCTCGCTGGTGCAGGGACTGGAGCACCAGTACGACGCCGCCGCGGGCGCCGAGACCCGGGGCAACATGCTCGCCGAACCCGTCGACATCCCCTCGGCCGACGAGATCGGCCGCGAGTTCGAACGCTTCCTGGCCGAGCGCGAGGGCGACAACTGACGCCCGCCGGACCCGGAGCCGGAACGAGGCCCTAAGCTGCCGTTCATGCTGAAGGTGGGCCTGACCGGGGGCATCGGAGCCGGTAAGAGCGAGGTGGCACGGCTGCTCGTGGAGTGCGGTGCGGTGCTGATCGACGCCGACCGCATCGCGCGCGAGGTGGTCGCCCCTGGTACGCCGGGGCTCGCAGCGGTGGTCGAGGCCTTCGGCCCGGAGATCCTCACCGCCGACGGCAGCCTGGACCGCCCCCGCCTGGGCGCCGTCGTCTTCGCCGACCCCGAGCGGCTGGCCGTCCTGAACGCGATCGTGCACCCCCTGGTGGGTGCCCGCTCGCGCCGGCTGGAGGAAGCGGCCGCAGAGGACACCGTGGTGGTCCACGACGTCCCCCTCCTCACGGAGAACGGCCTGGCCCCGCTGTACGACCTCGTGATCGTCGTCGACGCCGGCCCCGGGACCCAGCTCGACCGGCTCGTCCGGCTGCGCGGCATGACCGAGGACGACGCACGCGCGCGCATGGCCGCCCAGGCCACGCGGGACGAGCGCCTGGCGATCGCCGACCTCGTCATCGACAACGACGTCCCTCTGGAACGGCTCCGGGAGCGGGTGCGAGAGGTCTGGTCGGAACTGGTCCGCAGGGCGCACGCCGCGCCCAGCGGCACCCAGGGATAGCCGAGCGCCGCGCCCCGCGCACGGCACCCGCAGGAATACGGTTGCCCGGCCGGGGCGTTGAACCCTCCCAGCAAGGGAAGGACTCTGCCGTGCCCGAGACCAGCGGTTCCCCCGGACGTACCCCGGAGACGCATGTCATCGACTTCCGCGCCGCCGAGCAGCTGCTCGCCGCGCGGGACCCACGGGGCGCGGTGAAACTGCTCGACCAAGTCATCGGCGCGCACCCCGAGAACACGGCGGCCCGGCTGCTGCGCGCCCGCGCCTTCTTCGCCGCCGCGCAACTGCGACCCGCCGAGCTGGAGTTCACGATCGTTCTGGAGCGCGAGCCGGACAACGCGTTCGCGCACTTCGCGCTGGCCCGCACCTACGAGCGGCAGGGGCGTCCCGACCTGGCCAAGCGTCACTTCCGGCTGGCGGCCGCACTGGACCCGAACCCGGAGTACCTGCAGCACGCCAAGTTCGACACCTGACCGCGCCGGCACCCAGCTTCCGCGGCGGCGGCTTCCCGGCGGCTACCGGTCCCACCCGCCGGGGGGCCGGTACGGCGGGACGTCACGGCCCGGCTGGTAGTGCGGGCCCTGCCGCAGGTGCCGCACGATGATCGTGAAGTCGACGGCGATCACCAGCCACAGCACACCGCAGGCCGCCGCCCACCCGGGGTGTCCGACCAGCACGAATACGGCCGTACCGAACATCGCCCAGACCAGCCCCCACAGGCACAGCCAGAACCGCGCCCGCAGAGCACTGCGCGCGGTCGCCGGTTCACTGCCCGTACGCATCGCCAGTCACCACTTCTCCTTGCAACGTACTCTTCGCCGGGGCGTTCACCAAAGGCGCCGTCGGTGGCCCGCCTCCCCGGGGCCCGCGTGGCCGGACTCCGGGGCTCACTCGGACGGGTGAACCGAAGGGGGACGGGAACGACCGTGCGGGCGCGGGCCGTTGTCCGGGCATGAAACCGAAGACGCGTATGGGCTATCAGGGAACAGGGCCGGGCGCGATCACGCCCGACGGCTGCGCGGTGGAGCTGTACGAGCGGCTGCCCGTGGGAGCCGAGCCGGACATCATCGCCGCCGCCGTGCCCGCGGGCGCCCGCATCCTGGAGCTGGGCTGCGGCGCGGGCCGCGTGACCCACCCGCTGCTGGAGCGCGGGTTCACCGTGACGGCGGTGGACGAGTCCCCGCAGATGCTGGCGCGAGTGCGCGGTGCCCGGACCATATGCAGCCCGATCGAGGAGCTGGAGCTGGGGGAGACCTTCGACGTCGTCATGCTCGCCTCCTTCCTCGTGCACGCCGGCGACCCCGAGATACGACGGGGACTGCTGCGGACCTGCGCACGGCACCTCGCGGAGGGCGGCTGCGTACTCATCCAGCGGGAAGGGGCGGACTACCACACCGACCTGCCCCGCGAGCGCGTGGACCCCGGCGGTTTCACCGTGCGCATCCTGTCGGCCGAGCCGGTCGGCGGCGGCGTGAATTCGGTGCGCGCGGAGTACGTGTTCCCGGACGCCACCTGGACGCAGACATTCCTGTCCCGCCCCCTGAGCAGGGAGGAGTTCGAGAGCGCGCTGTGCGAGGCCGGACTGAGGACCGACACACATCTCACCGAGGACGGGACCTGGGTGAGGGCGGTGCGAACGGAGCAGACCGAGCTGCGATGAGTTTCACCGCGGAGGCCGGTCTACCCCCGTGAAAGCACCCCACGGACCGCTTCGCTTCCCGCAGGAGAAACCCATGGCCGAGACCACCGCCGTCCCCGCTGCACCCCTCGTCTCCCCGGCGCCCGGCGCACCGCTCGCCACAGGCACCGCGCCCACTGCCCGTGGCCGTCGCGCCCTCGTCGCCCTGCGCGTCGTCCAGGTGCTGCTCGCGCTCTTCTACGCCTTCGCGAGCGCCCTTCCCAAGCTCATCGCTCACCCGTCGGCCGTGGAGTCGTTCGACCGGATGGGCTGGAGCAGCGCGGGCATGTACAGCATCGGTGCCCTGGAACTGGCCGGTGGGGTCGCCCTGCTGATCCCGGTGCTGCAGTCGGTGGCGGCGGTGGCGCTCAGCGCGCTGATGGCGGGCGCGTTCGTCGTCCAGCTGACCGTCTTCCACGGGCAGAACGCGGCGACTCCGGTCGTCCTGATCGTCCCGCTGCTCCTCATAGCCTGGGCCCGACGCGGCGAGAACGCGCGGCTTCTGCGCCTGGTCCGCCGACAGGGCTGAGCCCGCCACCTGCCGGGCAGCCGGTGCAGGCCCGGCGCGGTGACGGGACGATCACGGTTCCGGCACCGGCTCAGGTCCGTCGTTCACCGGCCTCGTACCGGCGCCGACCGGCCACCGGGTGGTCGCTCACCGGCCCCGCGGCCGGCCGCCGGCTCCGGTGCGTCGTTCACCGGGTCCGGGTGGTCGCTCACCGGCTCCTCGGCCGGCCTGCGGGGCCGCTCGGGCCGTCCAGACCGCCCATGTCGCGCAGCCGCTCCAGCTCGCGGCGGTCCCGCTTGGTCGGGCGTCCGGCACCGCGGTCGCGGACACCGGCGGGGGCGACGGCCTCACGGGGCGGAGGCGGCGGGGAGTTGTCGACATAGCACTGGACGGCCACGGGCGCGCCGACCCGCTTGCGGATCAGCCGCGTGACGACGACGATCCGCTCCCGGCCCTCGCCGCGCAGCCGCACCTCGTCGCCGATCCGGACGGAGTGCGCGGGCTTGACCCGCTCACCGTTCACCCGGACGTGGCCGCCCCGGCAGGCGGTCGCGCCGACGGAGCGGGTCTTGACCAGGCGGACGGCCCAGATCCAGCTGTCGATCCGCACGGTCTCGCCGTTCGCCGGACCGGCCGCCTCGGCGGCGGCGACGGCAGCGGCGATCTTGGGGTCCGGTGCAGAGGCGTTCTTCGGACCCCCGGCAGCACCGGTCTCCGGTCCCCCCGCGGCGCCGGTCTCCGGTTCCTCCGAGGCACCGGTCTCCGGACCTTCGGACGGGGGCGCCTGCGGGGAGTCCCCTCGTGTCCGACCGTCCTCGCCGCTCCTGCCCTGGTCGCGGTCCACGTCGTCTCCGGAAGCCATGGTCCTGACCTTAGCCTCTCGGAAGCACGGCCCCGGAGGAATTTACGGTGGAGGCATGGACACCAGCAGCCTTGCCGCTCTCGACCAGCGCATCACCCGGTGCCGGGCCTGCCCGCGCCTGGTGGCCTGGCGCGAGGAGGTCGCCCGCACCAAACGGGCGGCGTTCGCCGACTGGACGTACTGGGGCCGCCCCGTGCCCGGCTTCGGGCCCCCGGACGCGCGGCTGCTCATCCTCGGACTCGCCCCGGCCGCGCACGGCGGCAACCGGACCGGTCGCATGTTCACCGGGGACCGTTCCGGGGACGTCCTCTACGAGGCACTGCACGACGTCGGGCTGGCCTCCCAGCCGACCGCCGTGTCCGCCGACGACGGCCTGGAACTGTACGGCGTGCGGATCACCTCACCGGTGCACTGCGCCCCGCCCGCCAACAAGCCGACCCCCGGCGAGCGGGACACCTGCCGGTCCTGGCTGGTCCAGGAGCTGCACCTGCTGCGCCCCACCCTCCGGGCGGTGGTGGTGCTCGGCGCGTTCGGCTGGCAGGCCGCGCTGCCGGCGTTCAACGAGGCGGGCTGGACGGTGCCGCGTCCGCGTCCCGCCTTCGCCCACGGCACCCGCGTGCCGCTCGACGGCCTCGACCTCTTCGGCTGCTTCCACGTGAGCCAGCGCAACACCTTCACCGGCCGGCTCACCCCCGAGATGCTTCGGGACGTCCTGCGGACGGCGGCACAGGCGGCGGGCCTGCCGACCACCCCGGCACCGCGGACCACATGACCGCCCGCCCCGGCCCCGGCCCCGAGGCGCCGACCACGGCGGCTCACGAGCCTCTGCGCGCAGCGGAACACGAGCTTCTGCGCGCAGCGGAAAAGGAGGCGAGCGGGCTCCGGCACGGCCGATAGGGTGCGCCGGTGCCCCTGCATCCGGAGATCGAAGCCTGCGGTCCCGGCGCGCTCGACGTCGGCGACGGCAACCGGGCGACGACGGCGCCCGCGGAACGTCCGCCGATCGTCCGGGGCGCGGGCGACGACGAGCGGGTGGCGGCGACGGACGCGTACGGCGCCCGTGGCTGAGGGTGGCGGTCCGGACTCACGGGAGCCAGACGTACCGCACGTCCGGCTCCCGTTCCTCGTTCCGGCTGCCGTCGGTGTACTCGGCGGGGACGAAGCCGTGCCGCTCGTAGAAGCGGTGGGCGGGCTCGTTGACCTGGAAGGTCCACAGTGTCAGCCCCCGCGGGACACGCTCCTTGGCCAGGGCGACGAACCGGTCGCCCAGCCCCTGCCCCCGCCATTCGGGGGCGAGGTAGAGCTGGGACAACTCCTCGCCGTCGAGCACCATGACGCCCACGACGCCGGCCCCGCCCCGGTCGTCGGCCACCCAGGTCTCCCGAGCGGGCACCACCACGTGCCGGAAGTACGCCCGCACCTCGTCGTCGGAGTGCGGCCGGACGACCGTCGGCAGCGCGGCGGCGAAGGACCGCAGCCAGACATCGGCGGCGGCCTGGGCATCGGGGTCACCGGCCCGGCGGAGCACCACGGAGTCGGTCGTGCTCATGCGCGCCACCCCTCTCCCTCCGCCCGGGCCGCCCTGCCGTCCGTGTCCGCCTCCGGGACGACGGCCGTCGCCGTGATCTCCACCAACTGCCCCGTGTACCCGAGGCAGGAGACACCGAGCAGCGTCGACGAGTGGGGTCCCGTACTGAGTCCGGAGGCCTCGACGACGTCCCAGACGGCCGAGAGCACAGCGGGATCGTCGCTGACGACGTACACCTCGGTCACCAGCACGTGGGCCAGATCGCTGCCCACCTCGCGGAGTTGTTCCGTGAGATTGGTGATCACCTGCTCGGCCTGGCGCACCGGGTCACCCGCACCGACGAGTTCGCCCGCGGCGTCCAACGGCACGGACCCGGCGAGGAAGGCCAGCCTGGTGCCCGCCTCGACGACGGAGGCGTGGGAGTACCGGGGTGGCGGAAAGAGGCGGGGGGCTGTGACGCGCTGGATCAACGTGGCTCCTCGGGCGGCCGGTTGACGGCCGGTGGACGACGGACGGCCCGCCGATGATGCGCGCCCGGGGGGTACGGCCGCATCCGAATTTCCCCGGGCCGCGAGAAGAGCGGGCGCCGGGGGAGCAAGCGGGAGCCGGGAATAGAGGACAGGGATCGGAGAACAAGGTGCACATGGAGCATTCGGACGAGGTCTTCCTCGACACCACCGCGGACCGCCTCGCCGCTCTCCCCGGTGTCCGGGCCGTGGCCCTCGGGGGTTCCCGCGCCCAGGGCACCCACCGGCCCGACAGCGACTGGGACCTCGCGGTCTACTACCGGGGGCGGTTCGACCCCGCCGACCTGCGGGCGGTCGGCTGGCCGGGCGAAGTGTCCGAGATCGGCGGCTGGGGCGGCGGTGTCTTCAACGGCGGCGCCTGGCTGACCGTCGACGGCCGCCACGTCGACGTCCACTACCGCGACCTGGACGTCGTGGAGCACGAGTGGGCCGAGGCCGAGGAGGGCCGGTTCCGGGTGGAGCCGCTGCTCTTCCACCTCGCCGGGATCCCGAGCTACCTCGTGGTGGCAGAGCTCGCGGTCAACCGGGTGCTGCGCGGCCGGGTGCGGCAGCCGAGGGCGTACCCGGAGAAGCTGCGCCGGACCGCGCCCGGACACTGGTACGGCCTGGCCGCCGCCACCCTCGCCTACGCGAAGGACGGACACGCGGCCACGGGCTCGCTCGTCCAGACCGCCGGTGCCGTCGCCCTCGCCGCGACGCAGACGGCGCACGCGGTGCTGGCCGCACGCGGGGAGTGGACCACCAACGACAAGGGGCTGGTCGCCCGCGCGGGTCTGAGCGACGTCGACGGCATCCTCGGCGGTCTGAGCGCGTCGCCCGCGGCGCTGACCCGGGCCGTCGCGGAGGCGCAGCGCGTCCTCGGTGGGGCGGTGGGCACCGTGCAGGAAGACACCGACGGGTGAACACGAACGGTGCGCGAGGTGGCGCGGAAGGTGATCGACTGCGCCGAAAGTGTGAGGTGAGACGCACTTCAGGCGTTGAACTCGTGTCGACTGCGTCTCAGTACCATCACTGCGCGAGCCGTTCGCCCCATGCTTGGCGTTTAACTCTACGAGTACAGCTTTACTGGGAGGTGCAGGGTGAACGGGCGAACGGTGCTCGAGCGCTTTCCCGCCGGTGGTCCGCGCGGATCGTGGCCGGCGGAGGAGTTCGCGTATGCGCGGCGTCTGGAGGGCCTGCCCGCCGAGGTCGTGATGGACCTCGCGACGGACACGTTCCTGGTGATCGTCCGGGGCGCAGAGGGCGGCGGTGACGTGACCGCCTGAGCCCGCGCGTGCGCCGTGGAGCGCGTGCCCTGAGTCCGGCGCGCACGCTGCGCGCGCCGCGCGCCTGTGGGGCGCGGGACGGTGGAGTCGCGCGGACGGCACGCGTGAAGGCTCCGGACGTGCGCCGGTGCGCGCTCAGGCGCTGACGGGGCGGGACCAGGCCGGAGTCGCGCCCGTCACCCGGCACAACGCCAGGTACAGCGGGATCGGCGGTGTGTAGGGGACCGGCCCGTCCGGGCGGTGGATGAGGGCCGGAGGCTGGTCACGGGCGGTGTCGGGAAGGACCGCGCCCGTCGCGTAGTGCGCGGGGGCGGGCCAGCGCAGTGCGTAGTCGGAGTCCGCCGGAACGATCCACCACCAGTGCGTCCCGTCGGCGTAGACGCAGCCCACACGCGGCAGCCGGGGCATCAGCTGGGAACCGAAACGGGCGGGCACCGCCACCGCGTCACAGCCCAGAGGGACGGTCGTGCCCTCGGGGAGGACCAGCCGCAGCGGCGCACCGGACCGGTCCGGGCCGTCGGGTGCGCCGGGCGTGCGCGCCGTGCGTCCCAGGCGTACGAGCGTGTCCAGGTCGAGTGCCTGACCGGAGCCGGAAGCGCCGCTCACAGCCATACGGCCCCCGTTCCATGAGGTTCCTGCGGTCGGGTTCCCTGCGGTGTGTGCGGGGAGTGGAGTGTCTGCGCGGCATGCGGCCCGTGCGGACCATGGGGTGCCTGAGGACCGTGCGACGGCTGGTGCGCGCTGTGGTTGTGGGGGTGGGGCACATGCGGGATGTGAGGTGACTGTGGCAGGCGGGGCGCATGTGTTCCTGTCCGCACCTCGTGCACCTCATGTACCGCCTGCGCCTCAGGCACGTCGTGCACCGGCACCTCCCGTGCCTCGCGGGGTGCGTGAGCCTGTCGCGCCTCGGAGACCTCGTGCGGCGCCTGAGCCTCCCGCGCCGCCCGTGGATCGTCCTCGCGGCCCGGGTGGCGGGCAGGCGCCGGCTTCGGGCGCGCCCCCCAGCCGAGGTCGTCCCGCACCACGTACGGGTCCGAGGCCGCGCCGGGTCCCGGCTCCGGGAACCCCTGCGTGCCGGGCGTGGCGGTGCCCGCGTCCGCCGGGTCGGCCGCGCGGGGCAGCTCGGCCCACACCACCAGCCCGGGGCCCTGTTCCTGCGCGCCCCAGGCGCGACACATCGCCTCGACGAGGAGCAGGCCCCTGCCGTGCTCCTCCTCCGGTCGCTGCGGCGACGGGTGTGGTTCACCCGGGGCGCAGCCCTCGTCACGCACGGATATGCGCACCAGGTCGTCACTGTCGAGCAGCTCGCAGACGATCTGGTTGCTCGCGGTGTGCACGATGGCGTTGGTGACCAGCTCGGAGACGACCAGGGCCGCGGTGTCGCAGGTGTCCTCGCACACCGACCAGCCGGTCAGTCGGCCTCTGGTCAGTCTTCTGGCCTGTGCGGGGGAACCCGGATGTGCGGCCAGTTCGAAACGGAACCGGCGCTCGGCAACGGCCCCGGTGGGGCCCGCTCCCGTGGCGGCGCCGGGGGCGAGGAGGCCCGCGGCGGCGTCTGTTCCTAAGGGCGGGGACGGAATCACGCTTGCCACTATCTCCCCGCCGTGAACACTTGGCAAGTGTCACTATGAAAAATGCAGAGTGCTGTGTGACGCGGTGAGGGGCCGTGGCACACTGCTCGCAACAGCATGTCGCGCGGCGCCAGTTGAGATCGGCCGAGGATCCGTCGGATCTTCGAATGAATCTTCGAATGGCGCCGCAGGCCTGTCGGGATTCTTCAGGGCTCCGCGGTTGCGCCGCCGCCCCGCGGACCCGTCGGCACCCTTGGGCGTCTCTGGTGGAGGTGGAGTGTGAGCGAACCGCGGTCCGCGCCGACCGTCGGGCAGGTCGTGCTCGGCCGACGCCTGCTCGACCTGCGGGAACGTGCGGGACTCAAGCGCGAGGAAGCGGCCCGCATCCTCCGCGTGGCCCCCGCCACCGTCCGCAGGATGGAGATGGCCGAGGTCGCCCTCAAGATCCCGTACCTGCAACTGCTGTTGAAGGCGTACGGCATCCCGGACGACGAGGCCGAGGCCTTCGTGCAACTGGCCGAGGACGCCAACCGGCCCGGCTGGTGGCAGCGGTTCCACGACATCCTGCCGGGCTGGTTCTCGATGTACGTCAGCCTGGAGGGCGCCGCCGCGCTGATCCGCTCCTACGAGCCCCACTTCGTACCCGGACTCCTGCAGACCGAGGACTACGCGCGCGGAGTGCTCACCTCGGGCGCCATAGGACAGACCAGCCCCGAGGACATCGAGCGCCACGTCGCGCTCCGCATGCAACGCCAGGATCTGCTCACCCGTCCCGACGCGCCCCGGTTCTGGGTCGTGCTGGACGAGACGGCGCTGCGCCGCCCGGTCGGCGGTCCGCAGGTGATGCGTGCCCAGCTCGACAGATTGCTCGACGCCACGAAGCTGCCCAACGTGACGCTGCAGGTCGCCCCGTTCTCCTCGGGGCCGCACCCCGGCACCTACGGGCCCTTCGTGCTGTTCCGGTTCGCCATGCCCGAACTGCCGGACATGGTCTACAGCGAGTACCTGACCGGCGCCGTCTACCTGGACGCGCGCAGCGAGGTGGCGACCCACCTGGAGGTCATGGACCGCATGGCGGCGCAGGCCGCCACAGCACATCGCACGAAGGAGATCCTCCGGGATCTCCGCAAGGAGTTGTGAATGGATCACATCACGTCCCAGCCCGCTTCGAGCCGTCGCGGCCGACGGATCCGCGGCGAGCGGATCTACAACGGCATGCCCGCCAGAGAGCTGGGCAGCGAGGGCTGGCACAAGCCGTGGAGCGGCGGCAACGGAGGCAACTGCCTGGAGGCGATGAAGCTGTCCGACGGCCGGATCGCGGTGCGTCAGTCGACCGACCCGGACGGCCCTGCCCTCATCTACACCACCGACGAGATGACCGCCTTCATCGAGGGCGCCAAGGCGGGGGAGGCCGACTTCCTGCTCTCCTGACCGGCGTCCGCCCGACCGGCCTTCGCTGTTTTTCTTGCTCAACTTATTAATTTTGGTACAAACTTGACCGTTTCAGACTGCGACGACTTTGACAGCTTCGGCGGCTTCGGCGGCTTCGGCGGCTTTCTACGGCTTCTGCCATCTCGACTTCTGCGACCTCGACTCCCTACACCGCCATCGGACGGTCGTACGGCCCGATCGGCGCGGGCAGCCGTGAACTGCCCGTCAGGTAGCGGTCGACCGCCGCCGCCACCGCCCGCCCCTCCGCGACAGCCCACACGATCAGCGACTGCCCGCGCGCCGCGTCCCCGGCCGCGAACACACCGGGGACATCGGTCGCGAAGTCGGGGCCCCGTACGAGCGTGCCGCGGGGGGCGAGTTCGAGCCCCAGCTCGTCGATGAGGCCGTCCGCCCGGTCGGGGCCGGAGAAACCGAGCGCCAGCAGCACGAGATCGGCGGGCAGGCTCCGCCCGGTGCCCGGCAACGGACGGCGGCGCTCGTCCACTTCGGTCAGGTGCAGCTCACGCACGTGCCCCTGCTCGTCGCCGGTGAAGCGGAGCGTCGACGCCGCGAACAGGCGCGCGTCGGCGTCCGCGGCGGGCGCCGTCCGCAGGGTCCCGGCCTCCTCGTGCGCGGCCGAGAGCCGGTACACCTTCGGGTACGTCGGCCACGGCTCGCGGTCCTCGTCGCGCTCCGCGCCCGGCTGGGCGTAGATGTCCAGCTGGGTGACGGAGGCGGCGCCCTCCCGCACCGCCGTGCCCAGGCAGTCGGCGCCCGTGTCGCCCCCGCCCACGATGACCACATGGCAGCCCTCGGCGGACATCGGGGAGACCTCCAGGTCGCCCTCGCACACCCGGTTGGCCAGCGGCAGGTACTCCATCGCCTGTTGCACCCCGGTCAACGCGCGTCCCGGTACGTCGAGTTCACGCCAGGCCGTGGCTCCCGTGGCGATCACCACCGCGTCGTAGCGCGCACGCAGCCGCGCCGCCCCCACGTCCCGCCCCACCGCCGTGGACGTGCGGAACCTGGTCCCCTCGGCCCGCATCTGCTCCAGCCGGCGCTCCAGATGACGCTTCTCCATCTTGAACGCCGGGATGCCGTACCGCATCAGACCGCCGAGCCGGTCGTCCTTCTCGTACACGGCGACCGTGTGCCCGGCGCGGGTCAGCTGCTGGGCCGCGGCGAGTCCGGCCGGTCCCGAGCCGATCACCGCCACGGTGCGCCCCGACAGCCGGTCCGGCGGGCGCGGCGGGGTGAAACCTTCCTCCCAGGCGCGGTCGGCGATGGCGCACTCGACGTTCTTGATGGTGACGGCCGGCTGGTTGATCGCGAGTACGCACCCCGCCTCGCAGGGCGCCGGACACAACCGCCCCGTGAACTCGGGAAAGTTGTTGGTGGCGTGCAGCCGGTCGCTCGCCGCCCGCCAGTCCGCTCGGGCGACCAGGTCGTTCCACTCGGGGATCAGATTGCCCAGCGGGCAGGCGTCATGGCAGAACGGGACTCCGCAGTCCATGCACCGGTCGGCCTGCGGGCCGATGATCGGCAGCAGCGCGCCCGGAACGTAGACCTCGTCCCAGTCGCCGACCCGTTCCCGGACCGGCCTGCGGGGCCACTCCCGGCGGGGCGTGTTCATGAATCCCTTGGGATCGGCCATGGCCGTCCCCCTAGTGATCGGGCGGCACTCATCCGGCCACGGGCGGCACTCTCCCGGCCACGATACGTCGCCCCGGCCCCCCGCGCAGAGTGCGCGACAGCACCGGCCTCGGCCGCAGCGCCGTTCCCGGCCGAGCCTGCCCACCGGGGAGACCCGCTCCGCCTCCTCGTCGTGAGGCAGCCCCGCCCTTCAGGCCGCGCGGGGCGTCCCTGCCTCCTCGTTCCGCCACGTCCGCAGCACCGACTCCACGGCGTTCGCCGTCCGCCGCCGCGCCTCGGGTCGTGCCACCTTGTCCATCAGCAGCCGGTCGTACGGCGTGTCCAGATGCCGTACCGACGCCCGCACCGCGCAGACCACCGCGCCCTCGGACAGCGCCCGCCCTGCCGCGCTGCGCCCGACCCGTCCGCTGCCCCGCGCCGAAGCGTGCGCAGCGACGGCCCGGGCCCGCTCGGCAGGACACCCGGGAAACAGCCGCCGGATCTCCGCCGCGAACGCCTCCGTGAACCGAACGTCCTCCGCCGCCCTGCGCCGCGCGTCCCTGGCCCGCCGCCGACGCCGCGCCTCGGCGTCCGCCAGACACCGCTCCTCGGCCCGGGAGAGAGCCACCTCCTCCACGAGGACTCCCTGCCGCTCGTACCGGCCGCGGCGCCGGTCGAAGCGCACCACCACCGCCGACAGCGTGCTCTCCTCGCGCGACCGGCGCGTCAGCGCCGTGTCACCGCGTGGCAGGAACACCAGGTGACCGAGGTCGGCGCAGTCCAGACAGCGTGGCCGACCCTCCTCCAGGACGAGCAGGGACAGCGGCCCGCGGCGGCAGGCGGCGCAGTGCTTCCTGCGCACGGGCTGGACGACGACCAGTCCCTGCCGAGGCGGGGCCGGCGACGAAGACGGGGAGGGACCGGGCGGCAGCGGGGGCATGGAAGGTTCATTCCCGTACCGGCCCCCGGCCACCCGCCCGTCCGCCTGGCGCATCATGACCCTGTGCGACTCGAAGCGATCACCTGGGAACGGCTCGGCGACCTCCTGGCCGAACGACTGCTCGCCCTGGAACCCGGCGACGGCGGCGCCTGGCCACGCGTCGCCTTCGACGGCGCTCCCGCGGCCCGCCCGGGCGACCTGGCCGAACGCGTCGGCGAGGCGCTGCGCGTGCGGGGCAGGCCGTCACTGGTCGTCGGTACCGAGGGCTTCCTCCGCCCGGCCTCCCTCCGGTTCGAACACGGCCACCGGGACGTGGAGTCGTACTACGACGGCTGGCTGGACACGAGCGCTCTCTGGCGCGAGGTGTTCGGTCCGCTCGAACCCGGCGGGGACGGCCGGATCCTGCCCGATCTGTGGAACCCGGGCACCGACCGGGCCACCCGCAGCCCCCGTGTCCCGCTTCCGCCCCGCGGCCTGCTGTTGCTGCACGGCCCCCTGCTGCTGCGGCACTGGTTCCCGTTCGACCTGAGCGTCCATGTCCTCCTCTCCCCGGCCGCCCTGCGCCGCCGCACCCCGGAGGCGGACCACTGGAC
Source organism: Streptomyces sp. NPDC056160 (assembly GCF_042268205.1). Lineage (NCBI taxonomy): Bacteria > Bacillati > Actinomycetota > Actinomycetes > Kitasatosporales > Streptomycetaceae > Streptomyces > Streptomyces sp. NPDC056160. Next base: position 9,557 of record NZ_JBHJUW010000109.1, on the reverse strand, counting down.
GCTGCCCGCCTTCGAGCGCTACGAGGCGGAGAGCGGCCCGGCGGCCACGGCGGACGTGCTGGTCCGCGCCGACGACCCGCGCCGTCCGGCCTGGAACGGCTGACGTCGTCTGCCCCTGCTTCGCCCGCTCCCTTTCCTCTTCCTCCGGCTTCCTCGGGCTGCCTCCGGCCTCCTCCGGCTTCCTCGGGCTGCCTCCGGCCTCCTCCGGCCCCTCGTCGGGCGTCGCCGCCGTGCGTCCGGCGGCGTAGCGGCATGATCGGGGGTATGACACAGGGCGACGGATATCTCCTCGACAACCGGCAGACCGAGGCGGGGGAGCGTTTCGACGCCTTCGCCCACCTCTTCGACCCCACGACCTTCCGGCACCTGGACGCGCTCGGCGTGGACCGCGGGTGGCGGTGCTGGGAAGTCGGGGCGGGTGGGACGTCCGTCGTCTCCTGGCTGGCCGGCCGGGTCGGCGCCACCGGGCGGGTCGTGGCGACGGACATCGACACCACTCGGCTCGCCACGGCCGGCCGGGGACCGGTCGAGGTGCGGGTGCACGACGTCGGAGCCGAGGAACCGCCGGGGGAGGGCTTCGACCTGGTGCACGCCAGGCTCGTCCTGGTCCACGTGCCCGACCGGGCAAAGGCGCTGCGGTCCATGGTCGCGGCCCTGCGCCCCGGCGGGCTGCTGCTGCTGGAGGATGCCGACCCCGCGTTGCAGCCGCTGCTCTGCCCGGACGAGTACAGCCCCGCCGAGGAACTGGCGAACCGGCTGCGACGCGGGTTCCGTCGGCTGCTCGCCGACCGGGGGGCCGATCTGTCGTACGGGCGTACGATCCCGCGTCTGCTGCGCGAGGCCGGGCTGCGCCACGTCGAGGCCGACGCCTACTTCCCGGTCGCCTCGGAGGCCTGCGCCGCTCTGGAGTCCGCCACGGTCCGGCAGATCCGTGGCCGGCTCGTCGCCGCCGGGCTGGCCACCGACGACGAGATCGACCGGCACCTGGCCAACGTGGCCACCGGCACCATGGACCTGGCCACGGCCCCGATGTTCTCGGCCTGGGGACACAAGGAGTAGTCCCGGGGGCGGCCCCGCCCAGGCGCCTCGCAAGGAAACCGCCGCAAGAGGACCGCCCTGAGGAGACGGCCTCAGGGACGCCGCCTCAGCGGCGGCGCCCCTGAAGCGCCGCCTCAGGGGCGCCGCCCCTGAAGCACCGCCCCTGAAGCACCGCCTCAGGGGCGCCGCCTCAAGAGGACTGTCTCAGGGAGAGCACCGCAGAGGTCTCCCGCCCACGTGCGTCACCGCCACCGCTCCCGCGCGGCAGCCGTCCGCCGCGGCGGCCTCGGCCCCGGCGCCGGTGAGCAGCGCGGCGAGGAACGCGCCGGTGAACGCGTCGCCGGCTCCCGTGGTGTCGACAGGCGCCGCGGGCCGGGCCCGCACGCGGGCGCACACGGCGCCCGAACGGGCCACCAGTGCCCCGTTCCGGCCGAGCTTGGCCACCACCAGCGCGAACTGCCGGCTCAACTTCGCCGCGGCGTCCGCCGGATCGGGCAACCCCGTCAGCAGGCACGCCTCGTCGCGGCTGGGCAGCAGGACGTCCACCCCTTCGGCGAGCGCAAGGAACCGGTCCACGCCCAGCACCGCGAGGAAACCCGCCGAGGCCGGGTCCAGGCTCACCGGCACACCACGCGCGCGTGCCGCCGCGACGGCCACCGCCACGAACGCCCGCCCCACCCCGGAGAACAGCAGGTAGCCCGACAGGTGCAGCCGGGTCACTCCGTCGAGCAGCCGGTCCGACCAGTCCCCGGGCGCCAGCCGCAGCGACGCCCCGCTGTCCGTGAGGAACGTACGCTCGGCCGCTGCCGCCTCGTCGACCAGGCAGACCACCGTGCCGGTCGGCGCGTCGGGGTCCACGACCAGCCGGGGGCGCACTCCCGAAGCGGTCAGCTCCCGCTCGTGCCATGCGGCGGTGTCCGCCCCCACCCGCCCGAGCAACCGCACCTCCGGGCACCCCTGGTGGGCCGCCCAGCAGGCCACGTTCGCCCCCGCGCCACCCGGCACCAGCCGGATCGCCGCGGCCGTGTCGGTGCCCGCGGCGAGCGGCCCCCGGTGCCGTGCGACGACGTCCGTCACCACGTCCCCGGCCACCAGCAACGCACCGCCCGCGCCGCTCCCGGCCTCGCGAAGGCCGTCCCCCGCCCCCCGCTCCGTGTCCTCGTCCGCCGTCGCCGCCCGCTCCGTCGTCACCCCCGGGTCCAGGCGGCGGCGATGCGTCCGGCCAGCCGGACGTTGCCGCGCACGGCCGCGAGGTTGGCCCGGAGCGAGGCGCCGTCCGTGTGCCGTACGAGGAATTCGAGCAGGAACGGTGTGACCGCCTGCCCCGTGACGCCCTCCTCCTCGCAGGCGCTCAGCGCGTCGGCGAGCACGCGCGCGTGCAGCGCGGGGTCCAGCTGTTCCTCGCGGGGGACCGGGTTGGCGACGACCAGCGCGGACTCGGGCGCCCGCAGCACGTTCTGCGCCCGCATGACCTCGGCCACCTCCTCGGGCGTGCGCAGGGTCCAGTCCACCGGATGTCCCGAGTCGGACAGGTAGAAGCCGGGGAAGCGATCGGTGCCGTAGCCCGCCACGGAGACGCCCAGGGTCTCCAGGCGCTGCAGCGTCGCCGGGACGTCCAGGATCGACTTCACCCCGGCGCACACGACGGTGATCCGGGTGCGTGCGAGCAGACCCAGGTCGGCGGACTCGTCCTGCGTCACCGTCCACTGCCGGTGCACACCGCCGAGACCACCCGTCGCGAAGACGCGGACACCCGCCAGCGCGGCCAGCAGCGCGGTCGCCGAGACCGTGGTCGCCCCGCTCGCCCCCGCGGCCACGGCCAGGGGCAGGTCGCGGTGGCCCAGCTTCCGCATCCCCTCCTCGTTCGCGACCCGCTCCAGCTGTTCCTTGTCCAGGCCGACATGGGGCCGCCCGTCCAGCACGGCGATCGTCGCCGGTACGGCCCCCTCCTGCCGCACCACCTCCTCCAGCTCCAGCGCCACCTGGAGATTGCGCGGGCGGGGCAGCCCGTGGGCGATGATCGTCGACTCCAGGGCCACCACGGGGCGCCGCCCGGCGAGCGCCTCCCGTACCTCTTCGGACACCACCAGCACGTGCCTGCCTCCCGTCTGCCGCTCTCCCCTCATCTCTGGCGGGCCCCGGCCCCGGTCAAACCCTTGCGGCCGGAACCGCGCGGCACCAGCCTGGGACCCATGACGGACAACACCACACGTCTCGACCACGTCGTCCTCTGGGTGCGCGACCCGCTCGCGGCGGCCGACTTCTACGAGAAGGCGGTCGGTCTGGAGCCGCTGCGCGTCGCGGAGTTCACCGCGGGCGAGGTGTCCTTCCCCTCCGTACGCCTCAACGAGGAGACGATCTTCGACCTCGCGCCGCTGGACCTCATCCCCGGCATGAACATGCTTCCCGGCGCGGCCGGCAGCGCGGGCCACCCCGTGAACCACGTCTGCCTGTCCCTGCCCGCCGACGCCTTCGACGCCCTGCGCACCCGCCTGGAGGAGGGCGACGTACCGGTGTCGGGCATCTCCCACGACTCCTACGGCGCCCGCGGAAAGGCGCCGCGCAGCTTCTACTTCCGTGACCCGGACGGCAACGTCTTCGAGGCCAGGCACTACGACTGAGCCCACCGGGGCCCTGCCCGGACCGCCTCAGAACAGCGGCTCGGGCAGCACGCCCTCCAGCGCGAGCAGCGCACGCTTGGTCTCCAGGCCGCCGCCGAAGCCGCCTATACCTCCGTCTCTCTCGACGACCCGGTGACACGGCACCACGACCGGCAGCGGGTTGGAGCCCATCGCGACGCCCACCGCCTGGGCCGCGCCGGGCTGGCCGACCCGCCCGGCCAGCTCGCCGTACCCGACGACCGTCCCGTACGGCACACCCGCCGCCAGTGCGCGCAGTGCCTGCCCGTTGAAGCCGGTGTTCCCGGAGAGCATGGACCAGTCCAGGGGTAGTTCGAAGTCCCGCCGCTCGCCCGCGAAGTAGGCGTCCAGCTGGCGTATCGCCTCGGCGAGCAGCGGGGAACCGGGCGCCTCGACGGGCGCGGTGCCCAGCCGTGACGCGAGCCGGGCCAGGGCCCGGTCGCGGACCGCGTCCGTGGCGTGGAACACGACGTTGACCAGGCCGTCGCCGGTCGCCGCCAGCAGCAGGGGGCCGATGCCGCTGGTGACCACGGCCCACACGACCTGCTGTCCCCTGCGCTCGTCCTGCTCGTGGTTGTCCATGCCGACCACCGTAGGACCCGCCACTGACAACGCCCGCCGACCTGCGCGTTCGTCCCTCACGACGGATTTCGCGAGGGGCCGGCAGCGGCTCAGGGGGCGTCCAGGGCGGCGCGCACCACGTCCGGCCTGTCGGAGATGATGCCGTCGACGCCGTAACCGGAGACGGTCCGGGCGCGGGGAGCGTCGTCGACCGTCCAGGTGAACACCCGCAGCGGGCTGCCGTGCGGCCCGGGGACCGCGTGGACGCGGGACACGTACTCCGTGGTCAGGGTGGTCCAGGAGGGGTTGATCAGGTCGGCGAACCCCGCGTACCGGCGCAGGTCCGCCGTCGCGGGCCGGCCGAGGAAGGCGGTTGTGACGGCCGGGTCCAGTCGGTGCACGGTGCGCACGCTGTCGGCGCTGAAGCTCTGCACGATCAGCCGGTCCGTCAGATGCCGGCGGTCGAGCCACCCCTCGTGGCCGAGCAGCTTCAGGATCTGGCGCTCGACGCCGGGGTACAGCTCCGGGTTCTTGACCTCGAGGAGCAGCTTCTCGTGGCGCTGCTCGACCCTGCGCATGTACTGCTTCAGCGTCGGCACGCGCGTGCCCGCGTACGCGGGGGAGAACCAGCTGCCCGCGTCCAGTCGGGAGATCTCGGCGGCGGTGAAGTCCTTCACCTTCCACGGCGCCCGGCCCGGGAAGACCTGCTCGACGTTCGTGGTGCGCCGGAGACTGTCGTCGTGGAGGACCACGAGTTCGCCGTCCCTGGTGCGCTGTACGTCGTTCTCCACCCAGCGGCAACCGAGCGCGGCCGCCTTGTCGACGGAGGGCAGCGTGTTCTCCGGGGCGTAGGCGGCCGCGCCCCGGTGGCCGACGATCAGCGGCCGCTCATGGCCGCCGGCCGCCAGGACCTCGGCGGTGGGCGACAACACCATGGCTCCCAGCAGGACGGTGGTCGCGGCGGCGACTGCGCGCGCGTACATGCGGACTCCTCACATCACATTATGACGGACAGTGTAAGAGTGACAGCGGAAAGTCACCATCAGGGAATGTCGACGACTCGTCACGCGATCGAGGGAGGGACAGGGGAGTCGCCGAGGCGCACTCACCGGTGGCGCACATCTGGGGAAGGGTCGTGCTTCTTTGCCGGAAAATCGTTCGGTCATTCCGGCGGCAGTCATACTCTCTGCGTCAACCCTGGCCGCGGGGGCGGTCATGGGACGGGGGCGACTTCACTACATTCCGGGACTCAACAGGGCGGAAGGGCAACCGCGCATGCACGGCACGGTCGACGGATTCAGCTACGGGATCGTCACCCCTCTGGTGGCCTATCTCATGGCCTGCCTGGGCGGGGCGCTCGGCCTGCGCTGCACCACTCGCGCCCTGCTCGTCGCCCACTCCTGGCGCCCCGGCTGGCTCGCCCTCGGCTCGGCGGCCATCGGCTCGGGCATCTGGACCATGCACTTCGTGGCGATGATGGGATTCACCGTCCACGGGGCGCCGATCCACTACGACAGGCCGACGACGTACGCGAGCCTCGCCCTCGCCATCGTCATGGTGGGCGTCGGGATCTTCATCGTCGGCTACAAGGGCGCGACCGGCTCGGCGCTGTTCACCGGAGGCACGGTCACCGGCCTGGGCGTCGCCTCCATGCACTACCTGGGCATGGCCGGGATGCAGTTCGACGGCACCTTTGAGTACAACACCCTCACCGTCGCCGCCTCGGTCGTCATAGCGGTCGTCGCGGCGACCGCTGCCCTGTGGGCGGCCGGGCGGGTCAGGGGATTCCTCTGGAGCGTCGGCGCGAGCCTCGTCATGGGCCTCGCCGTCAGCGGCATGCACTACACCGGCATGGCCGCGCTCAGCGTGCACCTGCACGGCACGGGTGGCGACCCGGTCCCCGGCGAGTCGCCGGCCTCCCTGCTCGCCCCCATGCTGATCGGCCCGCTCGCCTTCCTGCTCCTGGCCGGGATCGTCGTGATGCGCGATCCGCTGATGATCATGGGCAGGACGGACTGGGTGCCCGTCGAGCACAAGCCGGGCGTCCCGGCCCGCGAACTCGTCGGCCACACGGTCCGGCACCCCGCCGCCGACGCCCGCCGCGTCCCGGCCGGGCGCCCCGCGCGCACCCCGCAGAACCGCTGATCCCGTCCCGTTGTCAGTGGCGGGTCGTACGGTGGATGACATGCGGCCCGTTTCCCAGATCGAACGCACGGTGGCGCCCTTCGAGGTCGTCAGCCCCTACCAGCCCAGCGGCGACCAGCCGCAGGCCATCGCCGAGCTAGCCCGGCGCGTCGAGGCGGGCGAGGAGGACGTCGTCCTGCTCGGCGCCACCGGCACCGGCAAGTCCGCCACCACCGCCTGGATGATCGAGAAGCTCCAGCGCCCGACGCTCGTGATGGCCCCCAACAAGACGCTGGCCGCGCAGCTGGCGAACGAGTTCCGCGAGCTGCTCCCCAACAACGCCGTCGAATACTTCGTCTCGTACTACGACTACTACCAGCCCGAGGCCTATGTCCCGCAGTCGGACACCTACATCGAGAAGGACTCCTCGATCAACGAGGAGGTGGAGCGGCTGCGGCACTCCGCGACCAACTCGCTGCTCACCCGCCGCGACGTCGTCGTGGTCGCCTCCGTCTCCTGCATCTACGGCCTCGGCACGCCCCAGGAGTACGTCGACCGCATGGTCCCCCTCAAGGTCGGCGAGGAGATGGACCGCGACGAGATGCTGCGCCGCTTCGTCGACATCCAGTACACCCGCAACGACATGGCCTTCACCCGGGGCACCTTCCGGGTCCGCGGCGACACCATCGAGATCTTCCCGGTCTACGAGGAGCTGGCCGTCCGCATCGAGATGTTCGGCGACGAGATCGAGGCGCTGTCCACCCTGCACCCGCTCACCGGCGAGATCATCAGCGACGACCAGCAGCTCTACGTCTTCCCCGCCTCGCACTACGTCGCCGGACCCGAGCGCATGGAGCGCGCCGTCCGGGGCATCGAGGAGGAACTCAAGGAGCGCCTGTCCGAGCTGGAGAAGCAGGGCAAGCTGCTGGAGGCGCAGCGGCTGCGGATGCGCACCACCTACGACATCGAGATGCTCCGCCAGATCGGCACCTGCTCCGGTGTGGAGAACTACTCGATGCACTTCGACGACCGCGCGCCGGGCACCCCGCCCAACACCCTGCTGGACTACTTCCCCGACGACTTCCTCCTCGTCATCGACGAGTCGCACGTGACCGTGCCCCAGATCGGCGCGATGTACGAGGGCGACGCCTCCCGCAAGCGGACCCTGGTCGAGCACGGCTTCCGGCTGCCCTCCGCCCTGGACAACCGCCCGCTGAAGTGGGAGGAGTTCCAGGAACGCATCGGCCAGACGGTCTACCTGTCGGCGACCCCCGGGCAGTACGAGCTGTCACGCTCGGACGGCCAGGTCGAGCAGATCATCCGCCCCACCGGCCTCGTCGACCCGGAGGTCGTCGTCAAGCCCACCGAGGGCCAGATCGACGACCTGGTGCACGAGATCCGCAAGCGCACCGAGAAGAACGAGCGCGTCCTGGTCACCACCCTCACCAAGAAGATGGCCGAGGACCTCACGGACTACTTCCTGGAACTGGGCATCCAGGTGCGCTACCTGCACAGCGACGTCGACACCCTGCGCCGCATCGAGCTGCTGCGCGAGCTGCGCTCCGGGGAGTACGACGTCCTGGTCGGCATCAACCTGCTGCGCGAGGGCCTGGACCTGCCCGAGGTCTCCCTGGTGGCGATCCTCGACGCCGACAAGGAGGGGTTCCTGCGCTCCGGCACCTCGCTCATCCAGACCATCGGCCGCGCGGCGCGCAACGTCTCCGGCCAGGTCCACATGTACGCCGACAAGATCACCCCGGCGATGGAGAAGGCCATCGACGAGACCAACCGCCGCCGGGAGAAGCAGATCGCCTACAACAAGGCCAACGGCATCGACCCCCAGCCGCTGCGCAAGAAGATCAACGACATCGTCGCGCAGATCGCCCGCGAGGAGGTCGACACCGAGCAGCTGCTCGGCACCGGCTATCGCAAGGGCAAGGACGGCAAGGGCGCCAAGGCCCCCGTCCCGGCGCTCGGCGACCAGGCAGCCAAGGGCGCCAAGGCGGGCAAGTCCGCCAAGGGCAAGGCGAAGGAGACGGTGCCCACCGACCGTCCCGCGGCCCAGCTCGCCGAACAGATCGAGCAGATGACCGACCGGATGCGCGCCGCCGCCGCCGAGCTGCAGTTCGAGGTGGCGGCCCGGCTGCGCGACGAGGTCTCCGAGATGAAGAAGGAACTGCGTCAGATGCGCGAGGCCGGTCTGGCCTGATCCCAGGGGCGGGCGGTCGCCCGAGGGAGCCGAGGGAAGGCGGATGCCTACAGGGAGCGCCTGGGGGCATCCGCGTGCGCGCTGTGTTGCAAGACCGACACAAAGTACGGACCGGCGTGCGGTGATGTCAGCGTCTCTGCGTAGGGTTCTGATCAACCGCGCGAATCCGCGGCAACAGGGGAGCAGTCCGAGAGGGGAAGCAGCCGTGACCGTCAACTTGACCAAGGGTCAGGCCATCAGTCTGCAGAAGAACGACGGGGGCAGCCTGAGCGCGGTCCGTATGGGGCTCGGCTGGCAGGCGGCTCCCCGCCGCGGCCTGTTCGGATCCCGTACGCGCGAGATCGACCTCGACGCCTCCGCCGTGCTCTTCGCCGACAAGCAGCCGGTCGACGTCGTCTTCTTCCGCCACCTGGTGAGCGACGACGGTTCAGTGCGCCACACCGGCGACAACCTCGTCGGCGGCGTCGGCCAGGGCGGCGACGACGAGGCGATCCTCGTCGACCTGCAGCGCGTCCCGGTCCACATCGACCAGATCATCTTCACCGTGAACTCCTTCACGGGCCAGACCTTCCAGGAAGTGCAGAACGCCTTCTGCCGCCTGGTGGACGAGACCAACGGCCAGGAACTGGCCCGCTACACCCTCGCGGGCGGCGGCAACTACACCGCCCAGATCATGGCGAAGGTGCACCGGGCGGGCACCGGCTGGACGATGACGGCCCTCGGCGTCCCGGCCAACGGCCGTACGTTCCAGGACCTGATGCCGGCGCTCCTGCCGCACCTGTAGGTCGGCAGGGCGAGCGTCGGCACGAGCGGGGCACGGCACAGGGGGGAAGGCGATGACGGCCGAGCTGGTGCGGGGGCAGAACCACCCGCTCTCCGAGACCCGCCTGGAGATCAGGGTCTCGGCCGGAACGCCGGTGGTGGCGCTGGTCACCGCGGGCGACGAGAACGGCACGGTCCACGGGGGCGCCGGGGTGGCCCACCCC
>NZ_JBHJUW010000108.1:0-29687 GCF_042268205.1 Streptomyces sp. NPDC056160 | reverse complement strand
CCGTCCCCCCCGGGGCACCCCGCGGGCGGCCCGCCCGGGGGGGGGGGGGCCCGGCCGACGCGGACAGGGCGCGGAGGGCCTCTGCGGCCACCGGCCGTGAGCCGCTACCTGGTGAGGGCGGGGGCCTCGGCGGACTGCTCGGTCACGCGGCGGCGGACGGCGAACCAGCCGCCGACCAGGAGGACCGCGATCAACGGGAGCAGCAGGAGGGTCTTGCGGCCCACCTCGGGGTCGTTCCACATCAGGCCGAGGCAGGCCATCAGGAAGGCGATCGTGGCGATCTCGGTGACCGGGCTGCCGGGGAGGCGGAAGCTCGGCCGGTCGACCAGGCCCGCCCTGGCCCGGCGGACGAAGATCAGGTGGCAGATCATGATGATCACCCAGGTGCTGACGATGCCGAGGGAGGCGACGTTCAGCACGATCTCGAAGGCCTTGCTGGGCACCAGGTAGTTCAGGCCGACACCGAGCACGCAGACCGCGCAGGTCAGCAGGATGCCGCCGTAGGGCACCTGGCTGCGGCTCATCACGCGGGTGAACTTCGGCGCCGAGCCCGCCATCGCCATGGAGCGCAGGATGCGGCCGGTGGAGTACAGGCCGGAGTTGAGCGAGGACATGGCGGCGGTGAGGACCACGAGGTTCATCACGTCACCGGCCGCGGGGACGCCGATCTTGGAGAGGACGGTGACGAACGGGCTCTCGTCGCCCGAGTAGACCGAGCCGGGCAGCAGCAGCGCGAGCAGGACGACCGAGCCGACGTAGAACAGGGCGACACGCCACATGATCGAGTTCACCGCGCGCGGGACGACCTTCTCCGGCTCGGCGGTCTCGCCCGCGGCGACGCCGACCAGCTCCAGCGCGGCGTACGCGAAGATCACGCCCTGCATGACGAGGACGACCGGCATCGCGCCGTGCGGGAGCAGTCCGCCGTGGTCGCTGATCACGCTCAGGCCGGGTGTCGCGCCGTCGACCTTGTGCTGGGTGGCCAGCAGGAAGATGCCGATCAGCATGAAGGCGACCAGGGTGGCCACCTTGACGATCGCGAACCAGAACTCCATCTCGCCGAAGATCTTCACCGAGATCAGGTTCACGGTGAGGACGACGGCGAGGGCGATCAACGCCAGCACCCATTGCGGGATGGGCGTGAAGAAGCTCCAGTAGTGCGTGTACAGCGCGATGGCCGTGATGTCGGCGATGCCGGTCGTCGACCAGTTCAGGAAGTACATCCAGCCGGCGACGTAGGCGCCCTTCTCACCGAGGAACTCGCGCGCGTACGACACGAAGGACCCGGACGAGGGCCGGTAGAGGACCAGCTCGCCGAGGGCGCGGACGACGAAGAACGCGAAGACGCCGCAGACGAGGTAGGCCAGCGCCAGGGCTGGTCCCGCGGTGTGCAGCCGGCCGCCGGCGCCCAGGAAGAGGCCGGTGCCGATCGCACCGCCGATGGCGATCATGTTGACGTGACGGTGCTTGAGGTCCTTGCTGTAACCGGCGTCGCCCGCGTCGGCGGGGGTCGCGGTCGCCCGGGGATGTTCGGCGACGGAGTCCTTGCTCACGCGGTGGTATCCACTCTCTGGGGGTCCGGGCGAGGGTGCGCCCGGGTGTCCGTACAATTCCGGCTTGCACCACTGGGGACGTGGTACAGACCAGGCAAGCAGCTTCCCAGAGAGATCAGTTCTCATGCGATGGCGTATGTCACAGAGGGGAACTTCTCACACTTTCCACGCAGATCGGTCACCGACTTTCACACCACTGGTGAGACAGCGATACTGCTGCACATGACGACGACCGACAGCGGCGAGCCGGCCCTCACCGTGGACGAGCTGGCCGCGCGGGCGGGCGTCACGGTGCGCACGGTGCGCTTCTACGCAGGCCGGGGCCTGCTGCCGCCGCCCGCGATCGGCCCGCGCCGGGTGGGCCGCTACGGCAGGGACCACCTCGCACGCCTGGCACTGATAGAGGAGATGCAGCGCCAGGGCATGACGCTGGCGGCGATCGAACGCCATCTGAGCCGGCTCCCGCCCGATCTCAGCCCGCACGACCTGGCCGTGCACCGCGCAGTGGTCGCCTCGTGGGCGCCGGAGAGCATGGAGCTGCTGTCCCGGCCGGACCTGGAGCGGCGCGCCGGCCGGCCGCTCACCGACGAGGATGTGGAGCGGCTGGCGGCGATGAGCGTGCTGACGCGGGAGGGCGACTTCCTCCGCGTCGACTCCGGACTGCTGCGGCTCGGTGTGGAACTGCTCGACGTACCGCTGTCCGAGGAGACCGTGCTCGCCGCCCGTACGGCGCTGATCGACCACGCGCGCGCGGCGGCACGCGAGCTGTCGCAGCTGCTGCGCGACGCCGTGGCCGAACGCGACACGCGGGACGTGAGGTCCCTGTCCGCCCACATGCACCCCCTGGTGGTGCAGGCGCTGCTGACCACCTTCCAGCGGTCGCTGAAGGAGGAGCTGCGGGAGTGGGTGGGCTCTCCCGAGGACTCCGCAGGGGACCCTGCCGAAGGCGCCTGCCGGGCGGACGGCCCGGTGGAGGGCGCGGCGCGGGACGGAGCCGAGGGGGCTCCGGGGGACGCGCCCTCCGTCTGAGGCGCGGCTCAGCGCTCGTCGGTGAAGATCTCCCCCTTCTCCGCCTTGGCGACCAGCAGGGCGGGCGGGGTGAACCGCTCGCCGTAGCGCTCGGCGAGTTCGCGCGCGCGGGCCACGAAGCCGGGCACTCCCCCGGCGCCGCCGTCGTAGCCGTTGATGTACTGGAGCACGCCGCCGGTCCAGCCGGGGAAGCCGATGCCGAAGATCGAGCCGATGTTGGCGTCGGCGACCGAGGTCAGGACACCCTCCTCCAGGAGCCGGACCGTGTCCAGCGCCTCGGCGAAGAGCATCCGCTCCTGCATGTCCCGGAACGGGATCTCGTGCCCCGGCTCGGTGAAGTGTTCGCGCAGGCCCGGCCAGAGTCCGGTGCGCCGGCCGTCCTCGCCGTAGTCGTAGAAGCCCGCGCCGCCGCTGCGCCCGGTGCGGCCGAACTCGTCGACCATGCGGTCGATGACGGCCTCGGCGGGGTGCGTGACCCAGGTTCCGCCGGCCTCCTCGACGGCCCGCTTCGACTCGCCGCGGATCCTGCGGGGCAGGGTGAGGGTCAGCTCGTCCATGAGGGAGAGCACCTTGGCCGGGTAGCCGGCCTGGGCCGCCGCCTGCTCGACGGAGGCGGGCTCGATGCCCTCGCCGACCATGGCCACGCCCTCGTTGATGAAGTGGCCGATCACCCGGGAGGTGAAGAAGCCGCGCGAGTCGTTGACGACGATCGGCGTCTTGTTGATCTGCCGGACCAGGTCGAAGGCGCGGGCGAGGGCCTCGTCCCCGGTGCGCCCGCCCTTGATGATCTCGACCAGCGGCATCTTGTCGACCGGTGAGAAGAAGTGCAGCCCGATGAAGTCGGCCTGCCGCTGCACGCCCTCGGCGAGCGCGGTGATGGGCAGTGTGGAGGTGTTGGAGCACAGCAGCGCGTCCGGGGCGACGACGTGCTCGATCTCCTGGAAGACCTTGTGCTTGAGCGCCGGGTCCTCGAAGACCGCCTCGATCACCGCGTCGCAGCCGGCGAGGTCGGCGGCGTCGGCGGTGGGCGTGATGCGGGCGAGCAGCGCGTCCGCCTTCTCCTGGCTGGTACGGCCCCGGGCGACGGCCTTGGCGCAGAGTTTCTCGGAGTAGCCCTTGCCCTTGACCGCGGCCTCCAGGGAGACGTCCTTGAGGACGACGTCGATGCCCGCGCGGGCGCACGCGTAGGCGATGCCGGCGCCCATCATGCCGGCGCCGAGGACGGCCGCCCTGGTCACCTTGCGGGGCTCGACGCCGCGGGGGCGGTTGGCGCCGGAATTGACCGCCTGCAGGTCGAAGAAGAACGCCTGGATCATGTTCTTCGAGGTCTGCCCGGCGGCCAGCTCGACGAAGTAGCGGGCCTCGATGACCTGGGCGGTCTCGAAGTCGACCTGGGCGCCCTCGACGGCCGCGGCCATGATGTTGCGCGGGGCGGGGTAGGGGGCGCCGTTCGTCTGCTTGCGCAGGTTGGCCGGGAAGGCGGGCAGGTTGGCGGCGAACTTCGGGTGCGCCGGCGTGCCGCCGGGGATGCGGTAGCCGGGCCTGTCCCAGGGCTGGGCGGACTCGGGGTGGGCGTCGATGAAGGCGCGGGCCCGGGCGAGCATGTCCTCGCGGCTGTCGGCGACCTCGTCGACCAGGCCGTTCTCCTGGGCGCGGCGCGGGTTGTACTGGGTGCCCTGGAGGAGCACCTTCAGCAGGGCGTCGGTGATGCCGAGCATCCGGACCGTGCGGACGACTCCGCCGCCGCCGGGCAGCAGGCCGAGGGTGACCTCGGGGCAGCCGATCTTGGAGCCGGGGGCGTCGAGGGCGACGCGGTGGTGGCAGGCGAGGGCGATCTCGTAGCCGCCGCCGAGGGCCGCGCCGTTCAGCGCGGCGACCACCGGTTTGCCGAGGGTCTCGATGCGGCGCAGGTCGCGCTTGATCGCCATGCCGCCGTCGAAGAGGTCCTGGGCGGTGTCGGGGGTGACGCGGATCAGGTCGCGCAGGTCGCCGCCGGCGAAGAACGTCTTCTTGGCGGAGGTGACGATGACGCCGCGGATCGTGTCCTTCTCGGCCACCAGGCGGTCGGTGACCGCGGCGAGCGAGGTGCGGAACGCCTGGTTCATGGTGTTGGCGGACTGGTCCGGGTCGTCGAGGACGAGGGTGACGACACCGGTGTCGTCCTGTTCCCAGCGGATGGTCGTGGACTCGGTGGTCATGAGGAGGTGCTCCAGGGGATCCGTCGGGAGGGGGTCAGATGCGCTCGACGATGGTGGCGATGCCCATGCCGCCGCCCACGCAGAGGGTGGCGAGGCCGTACCGCTTGTCCTGGCGCTCCAGTTCGTCGACGAGGGTGCCGAGGATCATCGCGCCGGTGGCGCCGAGGGGGTGGCCCAGCGCGATGGCGCCGCCGTTGACGTTGACCTTGTCCAGGCTGAGGCCCATGTCCTTCACGAAGCGCAGCACGACCGCGGCGAACGCCTCGTTGATCTCGACGAGGTCGATGTCGCCGATGCTCAGGCCGGCCTTGGCGAGCGCCTTGCGGGTGGCGGGGGCGGGGCCGGTGAGCATGATGGTGGGCTCGGAGCCGGAGACGGCGGCGGAGACGATCCGCGCGCGCGGGGTGAGGCCGTAGCGCTCCCCGACCTCGCGGGAGCCGATGGCGACCAGGGAGGCGCCGTCGACGATGCCGGAGGAGTTGCCCGCGTGGTGGACATGGTCGATCTTCTCCACCCAGTGGTACTTCTGCAGCGCCACGGCGTCGAAGCCGCCCAGTTCGCCGATGTCGGCGAAGGACGGCTTGAGCCCCGCGAGCGAGTCGGCGGTGGTGCCGGGGCGGGGGTGCTCGTCGTGGTCGAGGACGGTGAGGCCGCCGCGGTCCTTCACCGGCACGACGGAGCGCTCGAAGCGGCCCTCCTTCCAGGCGGTGGCCGCGCGTTCCTGGGACAGGGCCGCGTACTCGTCGACGTCGCGGCGGGAGAAGCCCTCGATGGTGGCGATCAGGTCGGCGCCGATGCCCTGCGGCACGAAGTTCGTGGCCAGGTTGGTCATCGGGTCGTTGAACCAGGCGCCGCCGTCGGAGGCCATCGGAACCCGGGACATCGACTCGACGCCGCCCGCCAGGACCAGGTCCTCCCAGCCCGAGCGCACCTTGGCGGCGGCCAGGTTGACGGCTTCGAGGCCCGAGGCGCAGAAGCGGTTCTCCTGCACGCCGGCCACGGTGTCCGGCAGTCCCGCGGCGATGGCGGCGATGCGGGCGATGTCGGAGCCCTGGTCGCCGACGGGGCCGACGACGCCGAGCACGACGTCGTCGACGGCGGCCGGGTCGAGGTCCGGGAAGCGGGCGCGGATCTCGTGGATGAGGCCGACGACCAGGTCGACGGGCTTCGTGCCGTGCAGGGCGCCGTTCGCCTTGCCGCGTCCGCGCGGGGTGCGGATCGCGTCGTACACGTACGCTTCGGTGCTCACTGGCAGGCCTTTCACTGAGGGTTCTCCCGGGGGGCGGCCGGGGGCGGGGTGGTGGCGGTCGGGGGCGAGAGTTCGGGTATGCCCCAGTCGCGGGCCACGGCGCCGGTGTCCGCGCCGGGCCGGGAGGGTGCGGTGCGCACGGCGGTGGGCGTCGCGGAGAAGCGGGGCGCGGGGGCCGGCTGGGTGATGCCGCCGTGGTCGGTGAAGGTGCCGCGGGCGGCGAGGTGCGGGTGGTGCGGGGCCTCGCGCAGCGACAGGACGGGCGCCACGCAGGCGTCGGAGTCCTCGAACACGGCCGTCCACTCGTCGCGGGTACGGGTGCGGAAGCGGGCGGCGATCGCCTCGCGCAACTCGCTCCAGCGGGCCGTGTCGTCGCGGGCCGGGGCCCGGTCGGGGATGCCGAGGAGCGTCATGAACTCGGCGTAGAAGCGCGGCTCCAGGGCGCCGACGGCCATGTGGTGCCCGTCGGCGGTCTCGTAGGTGCCGTAGAAGGGGCAGCCGCCGTCCAGGAGGTTGGCGCCGCGCCGGTCCTGCCAGGCACCGGCGGCGAGCATGCCGTGGATCATCGTGGACAGGTGGGCGGTGCCGTCGACGATGGCGGCGTCGACGACCTGGCCGGTGCCGGTCGCGCGCGCGTGGTGCAGGGCGGCGAGGACGCCGACGACCAGGTAGAGGGAGCCGCCCGCGTAGTCGCCCAGGAGGTTGGCGGGGGCGGCGGGCGGCTGGTCCGGGCCACCGGTCATGCCGAGGGCGCCGGTGACGGCGATGTAGGCGATGTCGTGTCCCGCGCGCGGGGCGAGCGGGCCGTCCTGGCCCCAGCCGGTCATCCGGCCGTAGACGAGCCGGGGGTTGCGGGCGTGGCAGGCCTCGGGGCCGACGCCGAGGCGTTCGGCGACGCCGGGGCGGTAGCCCTCGACGAGGATGTCGGCGCGGGCGGCGAGGCCGAGGACGCGGGCGGGCCCGTCCGGGGACTTCAGGTCGACGACCACCGAGCGCTTGTTGCGGTGGGTCGGGTCGGCCGCCGGGTCGATGCCGAGGCCCGCGCCGCCGGGGCGGTCCACCCGGACCACGTCCGCCCCGAGGTCGCCCAGCAGCATCGCGGCGAACGGGCCGGGGCCGATCCCGGCCAGCTCGACCACGCGCACGCCGGTCAGCGGGCCCTCCCGCCCCGGCGTCTGGTCCGTCGCCATCCCGGCCCCCTCGCTGTGACACAACCGATGTGACACCGATGATGCTAAGAACGCGCCCGACCGGACACAAGCCCCGCACGAGCAAGCGCTCAGCCAAGACGTGCCGGAGTGTCCGGCGCGTCGCCGTGGCCTTCCCGGCCCGCCACCCGAGCCGTCGGCCCCGGCCCCTTCACGCTAGCCTCGGCCACCGACAGTGGCGCGGGATGCGGTCCGGCGGAGCGAGGGATGTCATGAGCAGGCCGAAAAAGACGGAACGTCCGTACGACATCGTGCTCTTCGGAGCCACGGGGTTCGTGGGGACCCTCACCGCGCAGTATCTGGCCGCGCACGCCCCCGAGCAGCTGAGCTGGGCGATCGCCGGACGCAGTGAGCGCCGCCTGGAGGAACTGCGCGAGCGGCTGCCCGGCGGCGCGGACGTCGGAGTGCTGCGGGCGGACGTCGCCGACCCCGCCTCGCTGCGCGCACTGGCCCGGCACGCGCGCGTGGTGGCGACCGCCGTGGGCCCCTATGTGACTCACGGCGAGGAACTGGTCGCCGCCTGCGCGGACAGCGGCACCGACTACCTGGATCTCACCGGTGAGCCGGAGTTCGTCGACCTGGTGTACGTGCGGTACGACACGCGCGCGCGGGAGACCGGGTCACGGCTGGTGCACGCCTGCGGGTTCGATTCGGTGCCGCACGACCTCGGCGCCTACGTCACCGTGCGGGAGCTGCCCGAGGGGGTGCCGCTGACCGTGGACGGGTTCGTCCGGGTGGACGCGGCCTTCTCGGGCGGGACGCTGGCCTCGACGCTCAACCAGTTCGCCCGCCCCCTGCGGATGCGGGCGGCCGCCCGGGACCGCGCGCGGCACGAACCCCGGCTGCCGGGCCGGCGGGTGTCCGCGCCGGTCGGCGCCCCGCGGTTCGCGGCGGAGGTCGGCTCGTGGGCGCTGCCGCTGCCGACGCTCGACCCGCAGATCGTCCTGCGCTCGGCGCGCGCGCTGCAACGCTACGGTCCCGACTTCCGCTACCGCCACTACGCGGCCGTCCGCCGCCTGCCGGTCGCCCTCGGCGGCGCCGCCGCCGTCGGCGCACTGGCGGCGGCGGCGCAAGTGCCGCCCGCGCGGCGCTGGTTGTCCGGGCGGATCGGTCCGGGGCAGGGGCCGAGCGCCGAGCGGCGGGCCCGGAGCTGGTTCTCGGTGCGCTTCGTGGGCGAGGGCGGCGGACGGCGGGTGTGCACCGAGGTGGCGGGCGGGGACCCGGGGTACGACGAGACGGCGAAGATGTTCGCGGAATCGGCCCTCTCTCTCGCGCTGGACGAACTGCCCGGGACGGCAGGACAGGTGACGACGGCCGTGGCGATGGGCGACGCGCTCGTCGAGCGGCTGCGCGGGGCCGGGATCACGTTCCGCACGAGGGTGCGGAGCCGTTAGGGCGGCCGGGGCCGGGCTCGGGCTCTGCCCGGGGCCGTGGCTGGAGCTTTGCCGGGAGAAGGCGCTGCAGCTTTGCCCGGAGCCGGGCCCGCGGACCGGGCGCCCCCGTGGGAGGCCTCGGGGTCCGGACGCCCCGGAGGGAGGCCTCGGGGTCCGGACGCCCCGGAGGGAGCCCTCGGGGTCCGGACGCCCCGGAGGAAGGCCTCGGGGTCCGGACGCCCCGGAGGAAGGCCTCGGGGTCCGGACGCCCCGGAGGAAGGCCTCGGGGTCCGGACGCCCCGGAGGACGCTCCGCGCTGCGGGCTCTGCCGGTGGGAGCCTCCGGGCGAGAGGACGTCCACCGGCCCCCTCGGCCTCTGTCACGCCTGCGCGGTGGCCTCCTTGAGCGCCCGGCGGCACAGGGCGTCCGCCCTGCGGGTGGTCTCGGGCAGCCGGTAGCCGGGGGTGAGGGCCAGGGTGTGGGCGCAGGCGTTGTCCAGGGTCACGCGGTGGCCGACGGAGACGAAGACGGGCTTGACTCCGTCGCGGGTGCGCAGGGCGCGGCCGACCTCGTCCCGGCCGTCGGCCAGGAGCGGCGCGACGCTGCCGCGCGGGGCGTCCGGGTCGTCGTAGGTGAAGGTGAACGGGTTCTTCGCGACACCGATCGTCGCAAGCCCCGTCAGGACGCCGAGGTGGCTGGCGAGGCCGAAGCGGCGCGGGTGGGCCAGGCCGTAGCCGTCGCAGACGACCAGGCCGGGCGGCCGGTCCAGGGCGGCGAGGGCGGCGAGCACGGTGGGGATCTCCCGGAAGGCCAGCAGGCCGGGCACGTACGGGAAGGAGATCCGGCCGA
The DNA here is from genome assembly GCF_042268205.1 of Streptomyces sp. NPDC056160. NCBI lineage: Bacteria > Bacillati > Actinomycetota > Actinomycetes > Kitasatosporales > Streptomycetaceae > Streptomyces > Streptomyces sp. NPDC056160. Next base: position 20,228 of record NZ_JBHJUW010000108.1, on the reverse strand, counting down.
CGGCGGTGGCCTCGGCGACGACCTGGAGACTGGCCGCGTCCAGGACGACGGCCGCCGCGGCCACGACGTCACGCTCGTCGTCGTACGCCACGTCGACACCCGTGACGTGGCCGCCTCCCGGTTCCGGGCCGCGTTCGTCCACCACCACGCGGGTGCGCAGGGCGTCCTGCGCGGCCAGGGCCTCTTCCTCGGTCGCGGGCCAGCCCGCCGGGATGCCTACGGTCGTCGTCATGACGGACGAGCGTACGGCGCGGGGGAGGCGGCCGGGTACGGAGGGGGAGCCGGCCGGGGGCGAGGGCCGGCGGCGGGGCGGGGCGGGCTCGCCGTTGGTGCGGGGGCGGGCCCGTCCCGCTCGCGGGCTCGGCTCAGTGCTTGCCCAGCGCCTGCTGGAGCTGCTGCTTGTTCATGTCCGAGCGGCCGTGGATGTTGCGCCGCTTGGCCTCCTCGTAGAGCTGGTCGTAGGTGGGGCCCTCGGAGCCCCGGCCCGAGCGCTGGCCGCCGCGCCTGCCGGAGGACATGTCCTGCGTCGAGGTGCGGCTCGCGGTCTTGGACTCGCCCGAGCGGGCGCGCTCCTTGTTCACCGTGCGCGCGGCGATCTCCTTGGCGCGGCCGGTGCTCTCTCCCCGGTCCTGCGCGCTCTCCCTGATGTGCTCGTACTGGCGCTCCCGCTTGGAGCTGGAACCGCGTGGCATACCGTTCACTTCCTCTCTGTCAAGGAACGGATACCCGCATCCTGGAACAGTTCGTCATATCAGGCGATATTCAATCCTCCAGTCGAGCGATCCGGCCCTTCTCACCGGATGCCCAGCAGCCGCCGTCCCAGGCGCAGTCCACGGTGTCGTACGAACCGGTGTCGAGCGTGCGCCAGGTCCGGCCGCCGTCGAGGGTGAGGTCGGTTCCGGTGGGGCCGACGGCGAGGGCACCCGCACGCGTGTGCGGGAGCCAGGCGGCGCCGGAGCGGTAGGCGGGCGGCGGTGCGGCGGAGGGCCGCCAGGTACGGCCGCCGTCCGAGGTGGTGGCGGACGCGTTCGGGGACGCCTGGCCGGGCCGGTAGTCGCCGCCGACCGCGAGGCCGTGCGTCCGGTCCCGGAAGGCGAGCGCGAAGACACCCTTGGCGGGGTCGCCCGCCGGAACCGGCGCGTCGGTGGCCCGCCAGGTCAGCCCGCGGTCCGAGGAGTGCAGCACGCGCGCGCGTGCGCCTCCCCCGGTGGCGAGCCAGGCGTCCCGCGGCCCGGCGGTGGCCAGGCACTGGCCGCTCGCGGCGAACCCCGCCTCGCCGGGCTGCGCGGCCGGCATGCCCCGGTCGGGCAGGACCTTCCAGGAGCGCCCGCCGTCGCTGGTGGACAGGGCGCGGAACCTGCCGTCCACGGGGTCGCTCATCGCCAGGCCGTGCCGGTGGTCGAAGAAGGCGAGGCAGTCGTAGAAGGCGCGGGCGTCGGTGTTGCGGAAGGACTCCGTCCAGGTGACGCCGCCGTCGTCGGTCCGGTACACGCGCGAGGCCTCGCCCTCGCCGACGGCCAGGGCCACGGCCCGCCGCGCGTCGAACGCCTCGACGTCCCGGAACTCAAGAGTCGCGGCGCCGGCCGGTGAGACGTTCCGCCAGGAGGCGCCGCCGTCGGTGGTCCGCAGCACGGTGCCGCCCGTGCCGGCCACCCAGGCGGTGGTGCGGCTGACGGCCGACAGACCGCGGAAGCGGACGTCGGGCGTGCCCCCGTCCTCGAGCCGCCACTGCGGTGCGTGGGGGCGCTGCGCCCGCGGCCCGGTGTGCTCCCGGCCGGCCGCCTGCGCGGGCACCGCCGCCAGCGCGGCGAGCACCGTCACGCCCACGGCCACGGCCGGCACCCGGCCGGTCATCCGCTTCGTCCGGACCACCCCGTTCATCCCGGCCATCCGGATCACCCCGGTCGTCCCCGTCATCCGGATCATCCGGCTCGTCTGCACCGTCCCGTTCATCCGGTTCGTCCGGGTCATCCGGCTCGTTCGTCGCATCGCTCCCAAGTGCCTCAGCCTCATGGCGGGCGAAGCTAGCCCACTCCCCCGGCGGCGTCCAGACGGCCACTGAACTCCAACTTCCCCAGTACGTAGGGCGGTCGGGCCACCCCGGAAGGCCCGCGGACCGGGCTCCGGCCGGGAGACACCGGTCACTTCCATGCATGAACGCGGTGACCGAGGTCACTCGCTCCCTGTGTGCACTCAACGGCTGATTCAGTCGTCTCTTCCAGTGCCCGGCTTCATCCACCCGGACGTGTCCCGAGCCGTCAGACGTCACAAGGGAGCAAGGCGTTGTCCACCGTCATCGAGCAGACCGTCGAGGCGCGCCTGGTCGCCGCCGCGCCGCGGATGCCCAGCATTCCGGCCACGCTGCACTACGACCGCAGCGACCCGTTCGCCGTACGCATGACCTTCCCCGCGCCCGCCACCCTGGAAGGCGTGGAGGTCTGCTGGACCTTCGCCCGCGACCTCCTGACGGCCGGGCTGCGGGAGCCGGAGGGACACGGCGACGTCCGCGTGCGGCCGTACGGCTACGACCGCACCGTCCTGGAGTTCCACGCCCCGGAGGGCACCGCGGTGGTGCACGTCCGCAGCGGTGAGATACGGCGCTTCCTCCAGGCCACCCGCGACCTGGTGCCCGTCGGCTCGGAACACCGCCAGCTCGACCTTGACCACGACCTGGCGGTGCTGATGCGGGACGCCTGCTAGGACGGTTCTCCGGCTGCCGGGGCCACACGGTGTCCGGGTCGACGGCCCCGGGCACGGAGCCGCCGGGACGGGCCGTCCAGGCGCCCGTCGGGGGACCGTTCAGGCGCCCGCCGGGGCGGGGGCCGAGACCGCCGCCGCCCGCAGGGCGATGCGGATCTCGCGGACGACCCGGTGCAAGGCCGGGTCCCCCGCAGCGCTGCGTTCGGCCAGTTCCTCGACCCGTCGGCGGTGGTGACCGCGGTCGCCGCCGGGCAGGACCGTGCTCAGGTCCGCGGCGAGCGCGAGGACGACGACGGCCGCGTCCCGCTCGGAGACCTCCGCGACGGGCCGCCCTCCTTCGAGCACCTGCCGCGCCCGCGCGCGCAGCGCCCGGGCGACGTCGACGCGCTCCAGGGTGTGCTCCGCGGCGGGCAGCACGCCCAGCAGGCGCCGCTTCCCCGCGCGCAGCCATCCCCCGGCTGCCAACTGCCCGTGTACGTCCCTCAGCGTGTACCCGGCCCGCAGGGTCACCCAGGTCCGCCAGGGGCGGGGCCGTGACTCGCGGACGAGTTCGAGCAGGCCGTCCAGTGCCGGGTCCCCGGCGCCGGCGTCGAGGTCGAGGGGGGTGGCGATGCCCCCGTCGTCGACGAGCAGCCCGCGCTGGGCCAGTTCGGTGAGGGCTCCCGCCCGGACCAGGTGGTCCGGACGGCCGGGGCCGGCCGGTCGTGACGGTGCGGGGTCCCAGGCCAGCAGGCAGAGCCGGGCGGGCAGCGAGAGCGGGTGCGGTGACGCGGGCGAGCCGTGGGGCATGGGCCGGCTGACCTCCTTCAGCGGGCGGGCGCGGAGCCCGCCGGAAACCCGTTGACAGCCGTACCCGTGCTTCGTACGGTGTCCAGCGGTTCTGTTGCCGTAGATCGGAGAAGGACGTTGCTCGTCTGAGGTCCCAAGACACCGCGTCACACCCCACAGGTGTGTGCGTCGCGTGCGACCTCGGCGTCCGAGCCGTCCTGATGGAAGTCGGCCCAGGGCCTTTCTCATGCCCTGCGCAGCCCGTCCTACACGGTGCCCGTCGTCTCGCGGTGTCTTGACACGCGTTCGCCCCCCGCCCACCGCATCCAGCAACCGCGAGGCGCTCATGTCAGCATCCCTCACCTGCACCTCCCTGTCCTTCACCTGGCCCGACGGCACGCCGGTCCTCACCGGTCTCGACCTCGCCTTCGGCCCCGGCCGCACCGGGCTCGTCGGTGCCAACGGCTCGGGAAAGTCCACCCTGTTGAAACTGATCGCGGGCGAGCTGACCCCGTCCGGCGGTGTCGTCCGCGCGGCCGGCGAGATCGGCCACCTCCCGCAGAACGTCATCCTGGACACGGCGCTCCGGGTCGACGATGCGCTCGGCATCGCCGGGCAGCGGGCGGCGCTGCACGCCATCGAGGCGGGCGACGCCTCGCAGGAGCACTTCGAGACCGTCGGCGACGACTGGGACGTCGAGGAACGCGCCCTGGCCACCCTGGACGGGCTCGGACTGGGCCACATCGGCCTGGACCGCACCGTCGGCGAGGTGTCCGGCGGCGAGTCGGTGCTGCTGCGGCTGGCCGCGCTGCTGCTGCGCCGGCCCGACGTCCTGCTGCTGGACGAGCCGACGAACAACCTCGACCTGTACGCGCGGCGGCGGCTGTACGCGGCCGTCTCCGCCTGGCCCGGCACGCTGGTCGTGGTCAGCCACGACCGCGAACTGCTGGAGCTGGTCGACCAGATCGCCGACCTGCGGGCGGGCCGGATCACCTGGTACGGCGGCAACTTCTCGGCGTACGAGGAGGCCCTGGCCGTCGAGCAGGAGGCCGCCGAGCGCATGGTCCGGGTCGCCGAGGCCGATCTGCGCAAGCAGAAGCGCGAGCTTTCCGACGCCCACGTCAAACTGGCCCGCCGCAAGCGGTACGGCCAGAAGATGTACGACACCAAGCGCGAGCCCCGGGCGGTGATGAAGCAGCGCAAGCGCACGGCCCAGGAGTCGGCGGGCAAGCACCGCGTCATGCACGAGGAGAAGCTCGCCGAGGCCAGGGAGCGGCTCGACGAGGCGGTGGAGGCGGTGCGCGACGACGACGAGATCCGCGTCGAGCTGCCGTACACGGCGGTGCCGCCGGGCCGTGCCGTCCTCACCCTGCGCGAGCTGGAGTTGGCGTACGGCGCGCGCGTGCGCGGCGGGCTGGACGTGGGTGGCCCCGAGCGCATCGCGCTGGTCGGCCGCAACGGCGCCGGCAAGTCGACGCTGCTGCGCACGGTGGCCGGGGAGCTGGAGCCGGTGTCCGGGGAGGCGACGGCGCACGTCCCGCTGCGGTTCCTGCCACAGCGGCTGGACGTCCTCGACGGCGAGCTGAGCGTCGTCGAGAACGTGGCCCGCTTCGCGCCGGGTGCCACGGACAACCGGATCCGGGCCCGCCTGGCCCGCTTCCTGTTCCGGGGTGCCCGGGCCGACCAGATGGCGGCGACGCTGTCCGGCGGCGAACGCTTCCGGGCCTCGCTGGCCGCGCTCATGCTCGCCGAACCCGCGCCGCAACTGCTGCTGCTCGACGAGCCGACGAACAACCTCGACATGACGAGCGTGCGCCGGCTGACGGCCGCACTGGAGTCCTACGAGGGCGCGCTGGTCGTGGCAAGCCACGATCTGCCGTTCCTGGAGTCCGTCGGCATCACCCGGTGGCTGCTCCTGGCGGAGGGAGAGTTGAAGGAGACCACACGGGAGGCGATCGCGGAACGGGCATAGGGGCCGCGCCGAGCGGGAAGCCGGAGGGGTGTGACATGACTCTCGGTGCGGCGGCGGGAGGTGTATGCCCGGCCGGGTGAACGGGGCGCCCCTCCGGCGCCGGGACCTGCGTCTTGCGGACGCCTCGCACGGCCTGTCAACTTCCGCGGACCGGTGGCCTGATCAGTGATCTTTACGGCCCCCTTAACCTACGGCTTCGTAACCTACGGGTTCGTAGCCTACGATCCCGTAGGTTCATGGAACCGGACCGGCACCGCTCGCCGGGTCCTTCCCGTTCGTCCTGTTCGTCCCGTCGTCTCCCCGCTCGCTTCCCGTCATCCCTTCCGCTGGTTCCCGCCGGCGTCGCCCGGCACGCGCGTCCCCTGGAGTTGCCTTGACCATCACCTCTCCTCACCTCGGCAGTTCGTCCGCCTGGACCGACGCGCGGCTGCTGTACGCGCTGGAAGAGGTGGTCGAGAAGGAACTCGACCGGCACCTGAAGACCACCAAGGACTGGATGCCGCACGAGTACGTCCCCTGGAGCGACGGCCGCAACTTCCCCGGTCTCTTCGCGGACGGGGAGGCCTGGGGCAAGGAGCAGTCGAAGGTGACGGAGATCGGCCGGATCGCCCTCGTCGTCAACCTGCTGACCGAGGACAACCTGCCCAGCTACCACCACGAGATCGCCACGCTGTTCGGCCGTGACGGCGCGTGGGGCACGTGGGTGCACCGCTGGACCGCCGAGGAGGGCCGGCACGGCATCGTGATGCGCGACTACCTGCTCACCTCGCGCGCGGTCGACCCGGACAAGCTGGAGCAGTTCCGGATGGCCCACATGAGCGAGGGTTTCGAGTCCGACAACAGCCACTCGATGCTGCACTCGGTCGCCTACGTCGCCTTCCAGGAACTGGCCACGCGCATCTCGCACCGCAACACCGGCCACCAGTCGGGCGACCCGGTCTGCGACCGCATGCTGGCGCGCATCGCGGCCGACGAGAACCTGCACATGATCTTCTACCGCAACCTGCTCAAGGCGGCCTTCGAGATCGCCCCCGACCTCACCATGCAGGCGGTGCGGGACGTCGTCGTCAACTTCCGCATGCCGGGCCACGGCATCCCCGGCTTCGAGCGGGCGGCGGCGCAGATGGCCATCGGCGAGGTCTACAACCTGCGCATCCACCACGACGACGTGCTCCAGCCGGTGCTCCGCTTCCTGAAGGTCCTGGAGATCGACGGCCTGGGACCGCAGGGGCGGCAGGCGCAGGAGGAACTGGGCCTGTTCATGGGCGGGCTGAACGCGGAGGCCACCACGTTCGACGAGAAGCTGGCGGCGCGCAAGGCGCGGATGGCGGCACGGGCGCGCGGCTGACCGGGCGCGCGGCTGACCGGGCGCCGGACGGGACGGGTCCCTGAGCGGCGGAACCGCGGCGGGTCCTGCGCGGGAACTCCTTCTAGTGGGCCGCCCGCCGCAGGTCCTGCCGCTCCTTCTCGGACAGGCCGCCCCAGACGCCGAAGCGCTCGTCGTTGGCGAGCGCGTACTCCAGGCAGGCAGGGCGCATCTCGCACATGCCGCAGATGCGCTTCGCCTCGCGCACGGAGCTGCCGGGCTCCGGGAAGAAGAAGTCGGCCCCGGTCTGCGCGCACAGGGCCTGGGCCTGCCAGGCGGGGGCGGCCGGGGCAGCCGGGGCAGCCGGGGCAGCCGGGGCAGCCGGGGTGATCGTGTCGATGTGCATGAGCGAGATCGTGCCGGGCGGCGAAAAACGTTCGATCAACGCGGGATCAACACCGCCTCCCGCTGCCCGCGCCCTGCGGTGCTCCCCTGATGATCGCCACGCGGACCGCTCCGGCGCACGGCGGCGCGCGGAGCGGACCGGCTCCGGCAGCGATCGCCCGGGGGCGGTGCGAGACTCGGCAGAGCAGACGACGGGACCCTTCGAAGGAGGGCGACGATGCTCACCACCCGTTTCGTGGACGGCGCTCCGAACTGGATCGATGTCGGTGCCCGCGACCTCGACGGCGCCTGTTCCTTCTACGGCGGCCTCTTCGGCTGGCAGTTCCGCTCGGCGGGGCCCGACGCCGGCGGCTACGGCTTCTTCGAGCTGGACGGGAGGACCGTGGCCGGCGGGATGCGGACCACGGCGGACCAGGGCCCGCCCTCCTGGACCGTGTACTTCCGGTGCGGTGACGCGCAGGCCACCGCGCAGGCCGCCGGGGAGGCGCACGGCAGGGTGCTCGTGCCGCCGACGGACGTGATGGGCCAGGGCCGCATGGCCCTCCTCGCCGACCGGGCGGGCGTGCCCTTCGGCCTGTGGCAGCCGCAGCGCCGGAAGGGACTGGACAGGGCCGGCGAGCCGGGCTCGCTGTGCTGGGTCGAGCTGTACACGCCGGACGTCGCGGCGGCGGCCGCCTTCTACCACCGGGTGCTGGGGCTGGGGACCTGTGCGGTCTCGTTCCCGGACGGCTCCTACACGGCCGTCCATCCCGCCGAGGGCGGCGAGGAGGCCATGTTCGGCGGCATCGTCCCGCTCGGCGACGACCCGACCGAGGCGGCGTCGGGCGCGTACTGGATGCCGTACTTCGACGTCGCGGAGGCGGACGCCACCGTCGCCAGGGCCCGGGAGCTGGGCGGTACGGTCCGGATGCCGGCCACCGGCATCCCAGGCGTCGGCCGGGTCGCCCGGCTCGCCGACCCGGACGGCGCCCGCTTCGCGGTGCTCCAGCCCGCCCCGCGGCAGCGGACCTGAGCGAGCGGTACGGACCGGGCCCGCGCCACCCTGCCGCACAGGTCGAAGATCAAGTTAGGCCGAGGCGCGACGGATCAGGGTGGTGGGCAGGACGATGCCGCGCCGGGCCTGCGCCGTGCGTTCGCCCGGACAGCGGTCGTCGGGGCCGTGCAGCAGGAGGCGGGTCATCAGGCGGCCCATCTCCTCGATGTCCTGGCGTACGGTCGTCAGCGGCGGATCGGTCTGCTCGGCGACGGGCAGCATGTCGTCGAAGCCGACGACGGCGACGTCCTCGGGGACCCGCAGTCCGCGTGCGCGCAGCACGCGCAGGGCGCCCGATGCGGTCAGGTCGTTCGCGGCGAACACCGCGTCCAGTCCCGGCACCCGGTCGAGTAGCCCGCGCATGGCGCGCTCGCCGCCACCGGGCGTGAAGTCGCTCTCGACGACCAGCCGCGGGTCGTCCTCGCCCACGACCTCGCCCATGGCGTCCCGGTAGCCTTCGAGCCGGTCCGCGGCCGATGTCTGGTCCAGGGGCCCGCAGATGTGGGCGATGCGCCTGCGGCCGAGGCCGGTGAGATGCCGTACGGCCGTCCGGGCGCCGCCCCGGTTGTCGCTGTCGACGTACGCCACCCGGTTCGCGCTATCCTCCCCCTCCCCCGCGCCGTCGCTCCAGCCGGGCCGCCCGCCGAACACGGTCGGCACACCGGCGCGCCGGATCAGTGCGGGCAGCGGGTCGTCGAGGTGGAGGGAGAAGACCAGTGCACCGTCGACGTGGCCGCCCGCGAGATAGCGGCCGACCCGGGCGTGGTCCTCTCGTCCCTCCGTCAGCAGCAGGACGCGCTGCGCGTCGTGGGCCGTCAGTTCCTTGCTGATCCCGCGAAGCTGCAGCGCGAAGAAGGGGTCGGCGAAGACGCGGGTCTCCGGTTCGGCGATGACGACGGCGACGGCGTCGTGCCGCTTGGTCACCAGGCTGCGGGCGGCCTGGTTGGGGACGTAGCCGAGTTCCTCCACGACCTGCCGGACCCGCTCGGCGAGCGGCGCGCGCACGCCCTCCGCACCGTTGACCACCCGTGAGACGGTGGCCCTGGAGACACCCGCCCGCGCGGCCACGGCCTCCAGGGTGGGACGCGGCGCGGGCTCGGTCACTTCGGGACTCCTCACGGGCGGCTGCGGATCAGGATAGCCCCGCGGCCGTCCCCTGTCGGGAGCGCTCTCCGGTCGGGCCGGCGAGCCTGCCGACCCCGGCGGCTCGCGTCGGTCCCGGCATCCTCCTGGGCCTCACCCGAGCAGATCCACCCGCTGCCCGGTCCCCGACCGTTCGGCGCGTTCGTACGCCTGCCAGGCCAGTGCCAGGTCCTGCCACGGCAGGCCGACAGGGGCGTAGACCGTGATGTCCGACGGGTGGGTCCGGCCCGGGTGGGCGCCGGTCAGGATCTCGCCGAGGGTGGCGTCGACGGCCGTGGCGGGCAGGCCGGCGGTGGCCGGGGCGCCCGTGAGGGCGGCCAGTTCGCGGTCGTCGACCACGAGCAGCGCCGTGCCCAGCAGGTCCGCCGCCGGTTCCCGCTTGCCCGGCTCGTCGGAGCCCAGGCTGGTGAGGTGCATCCCCGCCCGCGTGTCCGCCGCCGCCGGCAGGGGGCGCCGCGACCAGGTGGCCAGGACGACCGTGTCGGCCACGGCCGCGACCTCGGTCGCCGAGGCCGGTGCCCGGCCACCGTGCCGGGCGGCGAACTCGGCCGCGCGGCCGGGGTCCGCGTCGTGGACGACGAGGTCGCGGCGGCCCCGCAGGGCGTCCAGTGCGCGCACCGTCGCCTCTGCCTGGGCGCCGGCCCCCACCACGCCGAGCACCGCCATGTCCCCCTGCCTGGCCAGGAGATGGGTGCCGAGGGCGGCGGCCGTCCCGGTGCGCCAGGCCGTGAGCGTCGCGGAGTCCAGCAGCGCGAGGAGTTCCCCGTCCCGGCCGCTGTGCAGGCAGATCACTCCGCGCAGGGCGGGGCGTGCGCCGGGGAACTTGGCGTTGACCTTGACGGTGTAGGCGTCGATGCCGGGCAGCAGGCCGGGGATCAGCGCGGTGGCCGTGCCCGGGAAGGGCAGGTCGGTGCGGACCCGCTGCCCCTGGACGGAGGTGTGCGGCGCGTCGCGGAAGCCCTCGCGCAGGGCGTCGGCGCAGGCAGCGGGGTCCAGGACGGCGTTCAGGGCGCGACGGGTGAGGAGAAGGGTGACCCGCCCATGATCCCGCCCATCGTCCAGCCCCTGATCCCGCCCCTGATCGGTCAGCTTCCGTGCTGGTGCGGGTCGTACCCGGGGATCGTGCCGTCCGGCTTCCGCACCAGGAACAGGCCCACCATGCCCATGTCGGAGTGGCTCTGCACGTGGCAGTGGTACATCCACGCGCCCGCGCCGACCCCCTCGCCCGCGAGCACCTGGAAGCCGAAGGAGTCCGCGGGGCCGACGATCTTGGTGTCGATCACGCGGCTCGGGTCGTCGGGGCCGGTGAGCAGGCCGGTGCGGTTGTCGGCCCAGCGGTGACCGTGCATGTGGAACGTGTGGTAGTACTCACCGTGCGTGATCATGACGAACTCGACGCGGTCGCCCACCGTCGCCTCGAAGTCGGGTCCGCTGTGCGGGGGGCGGTTGTTGATCGTCATGTCGTTGAAGACGACCGTGTGCGTCGCGTCCGGCAGCACGTCGCCCCTGCGGCGGACGACCACCGGCCCGTACAGGCCCTTGCGGATGCCGACGGTGCCGTGCTCGGTGCCGACGACGTGGTCGTGGTAGTGCCAGTAGCCCGCGCTGCCCGGCCGCCAGGTGCCGTCCCCCCGGCGGCCCGGGGCGTGGGTGCGCCAGGTGTAGGTGCGGGTGCCGCCGGGTTCGACGTCGCTGTGGTTCATCTTCGTGCCGTCGCTGGTGATCTCGTAGTCCAGGCCGTGCACGTGCAGGCTGGCGGCGACGTCCATGGTGTTCTCGAACTCGATGTGCAGCGTGTCGCCCTCGGTCACTTCGATGAGCGGGCCGGGGACCGTCGCCCGGCCCTTCTCGAAGCCGTAGCCCATCTGCCCGTCGGCGAGTTTCTCGGCGTACAGCCTGATGTGCCGCACCTCGCCCCCGGCCGGTGCGGTGCGGGGCGGGGTGGCCGCCGCCCGTGCCTCCACCGACGAGGACAACGATGTCGCGACGGCCGCGCCGCCCAGCAGGACCGTCCGGTTGAACACTCGTCTGTCCATGCGGAACTCCCCAGGCTCGTACGGGTGGTGCGAAGGCGTACCTGTGACGAACCTGTGCGACGGTACCGGCCGTTCGCCTGTTTATCCACACTCAGGACAAAGTTCGTTGGATTGCGGTCATAGGTATTGGCGTGCCGTGCAAAGGCGCCTAGCTTTCTTGTCGCTGTTGCCGTGACCGAGGAGGTGCCCATGCACTTACGAGGGTTGAGCGCAAGAAGCACACGAGGCCGGGTGTGGGCCGTCGGCGTGACCGCCGGGGTCATGGCGGCCGGGCTGCTCGCCGCACCCGCCGCGCAGGCACGCCCCGACCCGGGGGCCCTGCCGACAACGATGTCGATCAAGTCGCCACCGGGCGGCTCCACCGTGAAAGTCCTGGTCTTCTACGGGTCCGCCGCAGCCGGTGACGAGTCGCCCGTGGTGAACGCCGGGATCGAGGCGATCGAACAAATCGGCCGGTCCGGGCCGGCCGGACAGCGCTTCGGGATCGAGGCCACCGACGACGCGTCGGTCTTCACGAACACCACCCGGCTCGGCCGCTACAACGCGGTCGTGTTCCTGACCGGCGGCGGTGACGTCCTGGACCCGGACCAGGAGGCGGGCCTGGAGGCCTACATGGAGGCGGGCGGCGGTTTCGTCGGCATCCATGACGCGGCCCGCGCCGAGCCGTACTCCGACTGGTTCACCGGGCTCATCGGAGCCCGTCCGGCCGCGAACAGCCCGACGGCCGTGCAGCGGGCGACCGTCGAGGTGGGCGACCGGCGCCACCCGGCGACCAAGGACCTGCCGGTGCAGTGGAAGCGTCTGGACCAGTGGCCGAACTGGGTGAAGAACCCCTCCGGCGAGGTGCACACGGTGGCCCGGGTGCGCGAGTCGACGTACCAGCCGGGGGCCGGCGCGGGCGGCTGGGACCATCCGGTCAGCTGGTGCCGGGACTACGACGGCGGCCGGTCCTTCTACACCGGCATGGGCGGCACCGCCGCGTCCTACGACGAGACGGACTTCCGCGCCCATCTGCGCGGCGCCCTGCTGTGGACCACCCGGCTGGTGCAGGCCGACTGCAAGGCCACCATCACCGGAAACTACAAGGCGGAGCGCCTCACCAAGCCCAACCAGCCCGGGCAGAACGACCAGATCGGCGAACCGCACGGCCTGGTCACCGCCCCGGACGGACGGGTCCTGTACATCGGCCGCGGCGGCTCGGACGCCTCCCAGCCGGTGGTGACCGACTGGAGTGACCCGGACGTCGGCAAGGGCAAGGGACAGATCCATGTCTACGACCCGAAGACCGGCAAGGTCACCCTGGCCGGTGAGCTGAGCGTCTTCGGCAACAAGGGCGGCGGCGACGAACTGGTCAAGGTCGAGGAGGGGTTGCTCGGCATCGAACTCGATCCGCGCTTCGAGCAGAACGGCTGGGTGTACCTGCACTACACACCGCACTCGCAGCTAGACCGCGACAAGCAGACGGCAGAGCGCCGCGTCTCCCGCTTCACCCTCGACCTCGCCACGAACAAGCTCGACCTCGCCGGCGAGAAGGTGCTGCTGAAGTGGCCGGTGCAGGTGCACAGTTGCTGCCACGCGGGCGGCGGGATGGCCTGGGACTCCAAGGGCAACCTGTACATCGCGACCGGCGACAACAACTCCAGCGGTTTCAGCGGCGGTTACTCCGGCAACAACCCGCAGCCCAGCTACAAGGGCGTCTCCTTCGCCGACGCCCGCCGCACCGCCGGCAACACCCGCAACCTCAACGGCAAGATCCTGCGCATCCACCCCGAGCCCGACGGGACGTACACGATCCCCGACGGCAACCTCTTCACCGGCAAGGAGACAGCCGAGGGCGGCGGCAAGACGCGCGGCGAGATCTACGTGATGGGTGTCAGGAACCCGGCACGCATCTCCGTCGACAAGAAGACCGACGTGCTGTACGCGGGCTGGGTCGGCCCGGACGCCACCGACCCGTCGCCCACCTGGGGTCCGGCGAAGTACGACACGTTCGCCGTGATCACGAAGGCGAGCAACCGGGGCTGGCCGTACTGCATGGGCGACAAGCAGCCCTACCGCGACCGCAACCTGCCCGATCCGTCCAAGCCGCTGGGCTGGTACGACTGCGACCACCCGAAGAACGAGTCGCCGAACAACGACGGACTCGTCAACCTCCCGCCGGTCACCGGCAACAACATCTGGTACTCGCCCCAGGGCGGCGGCCCGGACTATCCGCGTGACGCGGCCGGTGTCCCGTCGTACCAGAAGGACCAGGCCACCTACAGCCTGCCGTGGCTCAAGGGCGGCGGTCAGGCCGCGATGGACGGTCCCGTCTACCGGTACGACCAGGCCCTCGCGAGCGCCGTGAAGTGGCCCGCGTACTGGGACGGCAAGTGGTTCGTCGGTGACTTCTACGACGCCGACCAGCCGCGCAACGCCGTCCTCATGGACCCGGCGACGCAGGGCGAGGGCGGACTGCCGGTGCACGCGGAGTCGCTGAAGAAGATCGTGCCGGTCGGCAACGACGGCATCAAGAACCTGATGGACTGGAAGTTCGGCCCGGACGGCGCGCTGTACGTCCTCGACTACGGCCGCGGGTTCTTCACCTCGGACTCCAAGTCGGCGCTGTGGCGCGTGACGTACACCGGCGGCGGCCCGACGCCGGCCGCGGACCAGCTGGCAAGGGGGGCACAGTGACACGGCACCGAAGAGTTCTCACGGCGCTGCTGGCCGTACTGCTGACGGCGCTCGGGCTGCAGGCCACGCCCGCCGCCGGACAGCCCGGGCAGCAGCCCCGGGCCGCAGCCGCCCAGGTCCTCACCTGGACCGCCGGCGACGACATCACGAAGTACGCCTCCGCGCCGGCGAGCGCGGTGGCGGGCCAGGCGACGATCGTCTTCGAGAACAGCGCGGCCACCGGCAACACCATGGGCATGCCGCACACGCTGACGTTCGAGACCTCCGACCCGGAGTACAACAGTGACGTCCAGGTCAACATCCTCGCCAATCCGAACGACGACCAGGGCGGCCGGCACACCGCCGAGGTGACCCTGACCCCGGGCCGCTACTTCTACCACTGCACGATCCCCGGCCACAGCCAGATGCAGGGCGTGCTGGTGGTGAGCGAGGGCGGCGGGTCCGACACGACGGCTCCGGAGACCTCGGCGAGCGTGGCGGGCACGAAGAACGCCCAGGGCCAGTACGTGGGTTCGGCGAGCGTGACGATCAGCGCCACCGACACCGGCGGCTCGGGCGTGGACCGCGTCGAGTACGCCGTCGGGGACACGGACGCCTGGCAGCCGTACACCGCGCCCGTCGTCGTCGACCAGGTCGGCGACCACACGGTCCGCTACCGGGCCACCGACAAGGCGGGCAACGTGTCGGCCGAGAAGACCGTCACGTTCACGGTGGTCGCGCCGCCCTCCGACGACACCACCGCGCCGGAGACCTCGGCCACCCTCAGCGGCGAACGGAACGCCGACGGCGCCTATGTCGACATGGCGACGGTGACGGTCTCGGCCTCCGACACCGGCTCGGGCGTCAACACCGTCGAGTACGCGCTCGACACGGGCGCCTGGCAGCCGTACACCGCGCCGGTCATGGTGCACCAGCTCGGCGAGCACACCGTGCGCTACCGGGCCACCGACAAGGCGGGCAACGTCTCCGCCGAGCAGAGCGTGCGCTTCACGGTGGTCTCCGCGCCCGCCCAGGACACCACGGCTCCGGTGACCGGGGTGAGCGTGGACGGCACGCGCAACTCCGACGGCGCCTACGTCGGCAGCGCCCGGGTGAGCGTGAGCGCGGCGGACGAGGGCGGCTCGGGCGTCGCGGGCATCGAGTACTCGCTGGACGGCGGCCCGTACCTGGCCTACTCCGCCCCGGTGGTCGTCGACCGCGTCGGCGCCCACACCGTGGCGTACCGGGCCACCGACAAGGCCGGCAACACCTCCGAGCCGCGGTCCGTGAGCCTCACGGTCGTGGCGGGCGGCGGAGTCCCGGCGCCGGGCTGCCCGGAGTACGACGAGCGGCGCACGGTGATCGTCGGCACGGTCGACTCGGGGGTGCCGAACCGGGTGACGGACAACCGGTGCCGCATCAACGAGCTGATCGAGGACGAGAAGGAGTGGACGTCCCAGGCGCTCTTCCTCAAGCACGTCAAGACGGTCCTGGACCGGTTGCAGAAGGAGGGTGTCCTCGACCGGCGCGAGTACCGGGCGATCCAGAAGGCGGCCCGTCAGTCGGGCATCGGCACCCCCGGCCAGCACACCGGCTACCGCCCGCTCTTCGACGGCAGCGCCGCCTCCCTGGCCAAGTGGGAGCAGGTCGGCGGCGGTTCCTTCGCGCTGAACGCGGACGGCACGCTCACCAGCGGCACCACCACGCCGGGCATGGGCATGCTGTGGTTCCCCGGGCGCAAGTACGGCGACTTCTCACTGCGGTTGCAGTGGCGTGACGACGCCCCCGGCGACGGCAACGCCAACTCCGGTGTGTTCGTGCGGTTCCCGCAGGTGCACGACCATCCGGAGGAGGCACGGCCCGAGTGGGTCGCCATCAAGTACGGGCACGAGATCCAGGAGTTCGACAGCCCGTCCGGCGACATGTACAAGACCGGTTCGGTCTACGGGTTCGACCGGGTGGGCCTCGCCGGGGCCGGTGTCACCCAGAAGGGGACGTGGAACGACTACGAGATCCGCGTGGTCGGCCAGCACTACTCGGTGTACCGCAACGGCACGCTGATCAACGAGTTCGACAACGTCGGCGGCCAGCAGTTCTACCCGCCGCGCTCGGACGACCCGGGCACGGACGGCAGGCGGTTCGACTCCGGCTACATCGGGATCCAGGTGCACAGCACGTCGGACGTCGTCTCCTACCGCGACATCCGGATCAAGGAGCTGTAGCGGCACCTCGGTCAACGGGCTACGGGGCCCGGCCGTCGGGTGATCAGCCGACGGCCGGGCCCTCCTTGTGCGCCTTGGCCCGGCTCGGCTGCACCCGCTTCGGCTCGCCCGGCATCTTCGGGTACTCGGGCGGGTAGGGCAGGTCGCCGAGGCCGTGGTCGCGTTCGTCCCGGGCGGCCAGTTCCAGCAGCGCGTCCAGGCAGTAGGCGTGGTCGTCCATGTCGGCGTGGACGTCGCCGGCCTCGGCGAACCGGGCGGGCATGGTCGTGATGTCGAAGTCCCGCGGGTGGGCGGCGCCGACCTCCTCCCAGCGCAGCGGCGCCGAGACGGGGGCGTGCGGGCGGGGGCGTACGGAGTAGGCGGAGGCGATGGTGCGGTCGCGGGCGGTCTGGTTGTAGTCGACGAAGATGCGGGCGCCGCGTTCCTCCTTCCACCACTTGATGGTGACCTGCTCGGGCATCCGGCGCTCCAGCTCGCGGCCGACCGCGATGGCGGCCCGCCGCACCTGGGTGAAGGTCCAGCGGGGCTCGATGGGCACGAAGACGTGCAGGCCGCGCCCGCCGGAGGTCTTGGGCCAGCCGCGCAGGCCGCCGAACTCCTCCAGGACGGCGCGCAGTTCACCGGCGGCGCGGACGGCGTCGGCGTAGTCGGTGCCGGGCTGCGGGTCGAGGTCGATGCGCAGTTCGTCGGGGTGTTCGACGTCGTCGCGCCGCACCGGCCAGGGGTGGAAGGTGAGGGTGCCGTACTGGGCCGCCCAGACCACGGCCGCCTGCTCGGTGGGGCACATCTCGTCGGCGCTGCGCCCGCTGGGGAAGGTGATGTGGGCGGTCGGGATCCAGTCGGGCATGCCCTTGGGCGCCCGCTTCTGGTAGAACCACTCGCCGTCGATGCCGTCCGGGTAGCGCTCCAGGGTGGTGGGCCGCTCGCGCAGGGCACGCAGGATGCCGGGGGCGACCGCCTGGTAGTAGCGGGCGACGTCCAGCTTGGTGTACCCGTGCTCCGGGAAGAAGACCTTGTCCGGGCTGGACAGCCTGACGGTCCGGCCGGCCACGTCCAGTTCCACCGCTTCGCCCATGCGAGCCACGGTAGGCGTACCCCGCGGGCCTCGCACACCGGGCGGAAGGTGCCCTCCGCGCGCAGAATCGCTTGCATGGACCTGCCCGTGATGCCGCCCGTGAAGCCGATGCTCGCCAAGGCGGTGGCGAAGATCCCGCCCGGCATGCAGTACGAGGCGAAGTGGGACGGGTTCCGGGCGATCGTGTTCCGCGACGGCGACGAGGTGGAGCTGGGCAGCCGCACGGGCAAGCCGCTGACCAGGTACTTCCCCGAGCTGGTGGCGGCGCTCAAGGAGCGGTTGCCGGGCCGGTGCGTGCTGGACGGCGAGATCGTCGTCGCCCGGGAGGGACGGCTGGACTTCGACGCGCTGTCCGAGCGGATCCATCCGGCCGACTCCCGGGTGCGGACGCTGGCCGAGCGGACCCCGGCCTCGTTCGTGGCGTTCGACCTGCTCGCCCTGGACGGCGAGGCGCTGCTCGACGTGCCGCTGGAGGACCGGCGGGCCCTGCTGGTGAGGGCGCTGGAGGGGGTGTCGGCGCCGGTGCACGTGGCGCCCGCGACGACGGACATCGAGGTGGCGCGGCGGTGGTTCGAGCAGTACGAGGGGGCGGGCCTGGACGGGGTGATCGCCAAGCCGCCGGGGCTGCGCTACCTCCAGGACGAGCGGGCCATGTTCAAGATCAAGCACGAGCGGACGGCGGACGTGGTGGTCGCCGGCTACCGCCACCACAAGAGCGGCCCCGTCGTCGGCTCGCTGCTGCTGGGCCTCTACGACGACCGTGGCACCCTCCAGCACGTCGGGGTGTCGGCGGCCTTCCCGATGAAGCGGCGCGCGGAGCTGATCGAGGAACTGGCGCCGCTGCGGATGGACGACGCGGCCGGGCACCCCTGGGCCGCGTGGTCCGAGGAGGCGGCCCACGAGTCGGCCCGGCTGCCGGGGGCGCCGAGCCGCTGGTCGGGCAAGAAGGACCTGTCCTGGGTGCCGCTGCGGCCGGAGCGGGTGGCGGAGGTGGCGTACGACCACATGGAGAACGGGGCACGGTTCCGGCACACGGCGCGCTTTCGCCGCTGGCGCCCGGACCGCACCCCGCGCAGCTGCACGTACGCCCAGTTGGAGGAACCCGTCCGCTACGACCTCGGCGAGATCCTGGGCTCGGCGCCGTGAGCGCCGAGGCCGCTCAGGGCGTCATCAGCACCTTGACCGCGCCGTCCTGCTTGCGCTGGAACATCTCGTAGGCGTGCGGCGCCTCGGTCAGCGGGACCCGGTGGGTGGCGAAGTCGTCGACGCCGAGCGGGTCCTCGTCGGTGAGGTAGGGCAGGACGTCGTCGGTCCAGCGGCGGACGTTGGCCTGGCCCATGCGGATCTGGAGCTGCTTGTCGAACATGGTGAGCAGGGGCAGCGGGTCGGCCGAGCCGCCGTAGACACCCGACAGGGAGATGGTGCCGCCGCGGCGGACCAGGTCGATGGCGGTGTAGAGGGCGGTGAGCCGGTCCACGCTGAAGCGTTCCGCGAGCGGTCCGCTCAGGGCGCGCGGCATCATCGCGGCGGTCTGCTGGACGAGCCGGGCGACATGGCTGCCGTGCGCCTCCGTGCCGACCGCGTCGATCACCGCGTCGGGGCCGCGTCCGTCGGTGCGGTCGTGGATCGCGGCGACCAGTTCCTTCTCGTTGTCGAAGACACGCAGGTCGTACGTCTCAACGCCGCGCCGCTCGGCCCGGGACAGCCGTTCGGGGACCAGGTCCACGCCGAACACCCGTCCGGCCCCGCGTGCGAGGGCGATCCGGCAGGCCATGTCGCCGATCGGGCCGAGGCCGAGCACGGCGACGGTGCCGCCGCGCGGGACGTCGGCGTAGGCGACCGCCTGCCAGGCGGTGGGCAGCACGTCGGAGAGGTAGACGAAGCGGTCGTCGGCGGGCCCCTCGGGCACCTTGATCGGTCCGTACTGGGCCTGCGGCACCCGCAGGTACTCGGCCTGGGCGCCCGGGACCGCACCGTACAGGCGGGTGTAGCCGAACAGGGCGGCGCCCATGTGCTCGCTGGTGACCTGGGTGGTCTCGCACTGGGTCTGCAGGCCCGCGGAGCACATGAAGCAGTGCCCGCAGGAGATCTGGAACGGGACGACCACCCGGTCCCCGGGCTTCAGGTTCGTCACCTCTGGGCCGACCTCCTCGACGATGCCCATCGGTTCGTGGCCGAGGATGTCGCCGGGGGTCATGAACGGGGTGAGCACCTCGTACAGGTGCAGGTCGGAGCCGCACAGTCCGGTGGACGTGATCCGGATGACCGCGTCCGTCGGCTCCTGGATCTTCGGGTCGGGCACGTCCTCCACCCGGACGTCGCGCTTGCCCTGCCAGGTCACTGCCTTCATCGTGTCGCGCCCCTTCCGTCGCGCCGCGCGCCTTGGCCGACGTCCGGGTACCCGGACGGGCACCGGCGAACCGGCGGGACGGCGGGTTCGGCGGGTCCCCTCGGGGCCCCGGGGGTCAGGGGCGCGCCGCGGCCGGTTCCACCGGGTCGCGCAGGCCTTCGGCCGCGTCCGCGACCCGCCGGATCAGGGTCGAAGAACCCGGTCTGCTCCTGGGCGCCGAGCGGGCCGAGGAAGACCTGGTTCATCCGGGCCGTGCGCACGGCGAGCCTGCGGCGAGGCGGGCTGACGCCCCAGGAGATCGGCGCGGTGCTGATCCGGAGTGCCGTGTACTGCGGCGTGCCCGCAGCGGACTCGGCGTTCGCGGTGGCGCAGCGGGGGCCGGCCGAGGAGTCCGGCGAGGGGTGGCCGGGCCGGCCGCACCCCCGGCGGCGGCATCCCGCCGGGCCGGTGCAGCACCCCACCCGGCGGGGGGGGGGGCCGGGGCGGCGGGGCGCGCGCCGGGGGACCGCCCCCCCGCGCCCGGCGGCGCGCCCGGCCGGGCCCCGGCCGCCCCGCCCGGCGCG
>NZ_JBHJUW010000107.1:0-29732 GCF_042268205.1 Streptomyces sp. NPDC056160 | reverse complement strand
CGTCATCCGTCAGAACCACTTCGACCGTCGGCCGACCCATGCGCGCCATGAGCCCAGCATACTTCTACGGCTTTCCTAAGACTCGGGACACTAGAGCCATGGAGTTCACCCTTCTTCACCTGCGTCACCGTCATGCGACCCGTTCAGTTGGTTACGTTCGCGGTCGCCAAGAATCGTCGACGACAGGGGGACGGACGCGGAGCCATTAGTTCGTCGACGATCATAGGGCCCACCAGGTGTAGGTGACTCAGCCCGGTGTCGAAGCTGCTCAACCCTCCTGACGGCGGATGCGGGCCACGTATCAGTACATCGGCCGACCATATCGACACACCTCGACTTCATTGCTTTGCAGCAATGCTGTGGTGAAGAACACGGGCAGGGACTGTGATATTCACAACCGGTCTGCAGTTTCATCACGGACCTGACACAGGCGGGCGGGTAGTGCGTCCCGACCAGGAGATCGATCATCAGGCACGACTCGGTCCTGCACCGCCTGCAAGGCGTGGCACGACCGATCGCGGCCATCAACGGGTTGTCGGCGGCCCATACGCCCGCCGGACAGTCTGGCGGGCGTATGGCCCGCCGATCGGTACCAGGAGAGACGGCCTGGCAGGCACACGGGTCGGCGCAGCCGGCGAGCATCAGCTTCGAAGCACCGATGGGGTCGAGTAAGACGTCAAAAGCTGATGCTGGGACTCGGTACCGACGAGGAGGGAGCCGACTGGGAGCCGACTGGGAGCCGACTGGGTCGAAGCCCGCCACATGGCGAGCCAGACGCGGCCCTGCTCAACGTGCGCCCGGTCCTCGAGTTGTGTCCGCACGCGGCTCGCAGACCGCCATGCTGCCGTCCGCCGTACTGCACCGCTCGCCGTCAGCTGGCACCTGCGCCGCCGCGGCATGGACTTCACCCTCCCGGACGCCGATCCGGCACCGGGCAGGGCAGGGCAGCATAGGGGGAGTGGCCCGACAGCACTCTCCTCCTCATCGCCGACGAGCAGACCCTGGCCTCCGCGGAGTTCCCGCTGCTGACCGTGAACAGCCTGCCCGCCGAGGACGACGCTCCGTTCAGGATCACCCTCGCCGCAGTCGGCTCCTTCGGCGTCAACATGGAGCTGGGCGACACGAGCTTGGCGACTGGAGCCGCGGCGCCGACCCGACGGCGTCTACCAGGAACAGCACTACTGGCAGCCACCGTTCCTGGGCGGTGGCCGGAGCCGCACAGCGGAGGGCCCCCAACGGGATAGGCGAGCCCGGGGGCCTGCCTCATCAGGTTCTGACCGCCGAGCAGATGCGCTTGCGTTGGCGGCGTGGCCGAACGAGCGGTGGCTCTTCGCCGGGATGCCGATCACGGCGCACCGTCCCTACCCGGGTCCGTCCTCTGCGCCACCGTGGGCCGGTCCGTTCGCACGGACCGGCCCACGGAGTCATGCGGCGGCATTTCCAGCGTCTGGCTCTGGCCGCCGAGGGCCACTGCGTTCAGCTGGGCCGCCAACACTGCGCCGCCTACCAGGTCGGCGTCTTCAGCCACTTCGAGCTCCCGGCGGACAGCATCGAGCCCACTGCCTTCCTGCGGGCCCTGTTCGCCATGGAACTGGGCGGCTTCAGCCTCGTCGGCCGACTCGCTGCCACGACCCGTCAACCCACCGGGCCGGGGACCACAGCGGGCGGGGACGGGCAGACCCGCTGACGCTCTGAACGCCCCTGCAACCGGCATCCGGCCATCCCGCGCCGAGTCGCCGTAGTCCCCGCCGCCGGTGTTGCAGCGGTAGACCGGCGTGCTGGGCCGGCCGGGGGCGGCCGGCTCCAGAGGTGGCCCAGGGCGCCCTGCACGGTCTGGCCCTCGCACGCGCAGTCGAGCGAGGTGAAGTCGCCGCCGTCCGCGAGGCGCTGGTACAGAGCCTTGGTGCCCGGCTCGGCGACCAGGCAGAGGTACCCGTGCACGTGCAGCGCGTCGACGCTGTGAGGTGCCGACCGAGCCGTCGTGGCCAGGGCATCCACGGACGCCGACGTTGGAGGCCGGCCGCGCCTCCGCCCGCAGGGCGCGTAACCCCGACCGCGGCAGGCCGTGACCGAGTGCTTTGGTCGGCCGGTTGCGGGCGTTGGCGTTCGGTGCGGCTGCGGGCGTTCGCGTTCCATGTCGACCACCGGCGGGGCGAAAGGCGTACCCGCTCATTCGCCGTCCGCGGACTCGGAGGCGGGTCCGTCCGGCAGGGGAACCGTCCGTGGTCGGATGAGGAACCGGGTCGAGGTCACAGCAATCGGTCGACAAGCCCGTCGATGTAGTCCGGGGTGAGCGGCACCATGCCGAACAAGACGCGGATGTACATCGGGGACAGGATGTGGTCCAGCACGTCGAGCACGTCGGGTGCGTGCTCGCCACGGTCGCGGGCGCGATCGAGCATGGACTGCAGTTGCCGGGTGCGTTCGGCGCGGAGGCCGGTACCAGCCTGCAGGCCCTGCTGGCCGCTGCTCGACAGGGCGACGGCCAGGTGCAGCACCGCCGGTCCGTCGGGTCCGGTGATCTCGCGGGCCACTTGGGCCGCGTAAGTGCGCAGGTCGCCGGCCAGGCTCCCGGTGTCGGGCATCGGCGATTGCGCGTTGAGGCGGGTGAGCGCCACGTCGGTGAGCAGGGTTTCCAGGTTGCCCCACCGGCGGTAGATGCTGCTGTCGGCCACGCCTGCGCGGGCTGCGACCTCGCCGACGGTGAAGTTGCCGTAGCCGCGCTCGCTGATCAGCTCGGTGACTGCCTGGTGCACCTGCGCGCCGACGCGGGCGCTGCGCCCGCCGGGCCGCCGGGCTCGCTCTTTCTCGTTCACGCTCCTCACTCTAACGCAGTCAGTACTTGCGTTTATGGCCCAGGTCCTCTTACAGTCACCTAACGCAGTCAACAACTGCTTTAGGGTGCTCGGTGTAGCGCAACCTGCGTCGACCGTGGCCGGGCACAACTGACGATCGAGGGGGACCCATGGCTGCATCGCATGCGACCGCAGGCGGTCGAACAAGCCGGACCGTGCTGCTCACGGTGACCTGCCTGGGCCAGTTCATGGTCCTGCTCGACAACACGATCGTCGGCGCGGCGCTGCCTGACATGCAGCACCGGCTGCACACGCAGTTGACCGGTCTGCAGTGGATCGTCGACGCGTACGTACTGCTGGTCGCCATGCTGCTGTTGTCCGGCGGAATCTTCGCCGACCGGTTCGGTCGCAAGCGCGTGTACCTGACCGGCGTGGCGGTGTTCACCGCCGCGTCGGTGGTGTGCGCGCTCGCGCCCTCGCTCGGCTGGCTGATCTTCGGCCGGGTGCTGCAGGGCATCGGGGCCGCGGCGCTGAGCCCCGCCTCCCTCGCCCTGCTCGCCGCCGCCCATCCCGTGCCGGGAGAACGGATCAAGGCGATCGGGCTGTGGGCCGGACTCAGCGGAATCGGTCTGGCCGCAGGCCCCGTGGCCGGCGGCGTGCTGACAGAAGCCTTCGGCTGGCCCGCCGTCTTCCTGGTCAATCTGCCCATCGGCGTGGTCCTTGTGCTGGTCGGTCTGCGCAGCCTTGAAGAGACCCGCAATCCTGGCGCCCCCGCGATCGACGTCCCGGGGACGGTGCTGTCCGTCCTGGGGGTGGGGACGCTGACCTACGGGCTGATCGAGGGCGGTGCCCGCGGCTGGACGTCGCCGGTGATCCTGGGCAGCTTCGCCGCCGGGGTGATCCTGCTCGCCGCCTTCGTCGCCGTCGAAGCGCGTCGTTCCGCTCCGATGCTGCCGCTGCGGCTGTTCCGGCAGCGCCTGTTCACCGTGTCCAACACCGCCATGACCGTGGTGGGGTTCGCGCTCATGGGTTCGTCGTTCTTCTTCTCCCAGTTCTTCGTGTACGTCCAGGGCAGCTCGATCCTCCGCGCCGGCCTGCAGACCCTGCCGATGTCCCTCGCCATGGTGATCGTCAGCCCGTACGCGGGCCGGCTCGCCGCCCGGTACGGCTTCCGCGTCGTGGTCACCGCCGGCCTGGCCCTGGCCGGCCTGGGACTGCTGGCGCTCGGCATGGTGCACGCCGACACCGGCTACGCGAACGTGTGGTGGCGGCTGGGACTCGCCGGCATCGGCTTCGCCTTGACCCTGTCCCCACTGACGGGAGCCGCCATCCAGGCGGTCAGCCCGCAGGAAGGCGGCCTCGCGTCAGGCATCATCAGCACCACCCGGCAGATCGGCGCGGTGCTCGGCGTGGCGGTACTCGGAGCCGTCGTCCGCTTCCGGCAATCCGGGGGCGCCTCCTTCGAGACCGGCCTCAACAGCGCCTTCGTCGCCGCCGGCGCCATCACACTGGCCACCGCCGTGTTCACCGGTCTGTGGCTGGCGAGGTCCAAGCCCGCGGAAGATTCCGCGGCGCCGCGACGCTCCACTGATCCAGGTGCGGTCACCACCTCGGACGAGGCGTCCGTGAACAGCCGTTGACCATGACAGACTCTCCGGCCAGGCGACGCCCCACCAGGGCCGTGTGCGACATGGCGCAACCACGCAAAGGACTCCGGCCTTGTCCCCTGACCCGACCACCGTGCACCCGCTGCCCGCCCACGAACGCGTGGTGTTCCTCAACCCGCTGGTCACCTCACCGAAGATCACCCTGGGCGAGTACACCTGCTACGACGACCCGGACGGCGCCATGGACTTCGAGCACCGCAACGTCCTCTATGCCTACGGTCCGGAGCATCTCGTCATCGGCAGGTACTGCGCGATCGCGTCGGGGGACCACATTCCTGATGGCCGGCGCCGAGCACCCGACGATGGGAGTGTCGACGTACCCGTTCACCATGTTCGGCGGCCGGTGGGCCGAGCACACGCTGGACATCGTCGCCGCCATGCCCGGCCGCGGCGACACGGTCGTCGGCAACGACGTCTGGTTCGGGTACCGGGCGAGCGTCATGCCCGGCGTACGGATCGGCGACGGCGCCATCATCGGGGCCGGCGCCGTGGTGACCGCCGACGTCCCGCCCTGCACGATCGTCGGCGGCAACCCGGCCAGGCCGATCCGGCAGCGCTTCGACGACGCGGACGGAGAGCGGCTGCGGCGCGCCGCATGGTGGGACTGGCCCGCCGACCTGGTCACCGAGCACGCCCGCACCATCATGGCCGGAACCCCCGCCGATATCGTCGCGTTGCGCGCGATGAGGTCCGGACGCCCGTCGCCCGTGAGGTCACCGGGCGAGGTCAGCACGTCGTACTGGTTCCAGCCCTTGCCCAGGGTGATGTGCGGGGTGCTCGTCAGGAAGGACTGCCCGAGTATCGTGCGGTACACCCGTAGTTCGCCGTTGCCGAACCGGACGAGGATGTCGTTGCGGCGGTCGCCGTTGAGGTCGCCGAACGGGACCAGTGTCACGGAGGACGGCCAACCCGGCGCCCGCAGGCTCGCGCCGAGGCCCCCGTCCCGTCGCCCGGCCGGTAGCTGACCTCACCGGACGAGGTGAGGGTCACGAGGTCGCCCGTCCCGTCCGGTGTCCTGGTGACGCCGTTGGTGAAGTCGTGGCGTACGGCGGACCCTGCGAACACCCGCACCGTCTGCGTCACCGTCGTCGCCGGTCCCGAGCCGTCGGCCGGGGTGGCCGTCGGCCGGCCGGAAGGTGTACGTGCCGTTGGGGACGAGCGCGCCCCTGGCGTCCCGCTCGTCCCGGCGTGCCTCCTGGGCCTCTCAGGGAAAAGGCGTGACGGGTTGGCGACGCCGATCAGGTATGCGTCGACGACTGCAGAAATCGCTCGGCCCCCCGGGCCTCCCCCCGTGCACAGCTGCACGAAAATAACAGCAAGCCCGGCGGCCTCAAGGGGGGTTGTGGAGTGACAGGCCGCTCACTGAAGCCGTGTCCGCGGCAAGTGCCCCGAGGCCGCCGGCACAACTCCGCGGACCGCACGACAACCTGGCATCGGTCTCCTGGTCGCCGGCAGTCTCCCTGACTGCCGGCGGCATCACGATGGTCCTGCTGTTCTTTCTGAGCCCCCTGCGCCCACGCGTCCGGCTCATCCCGGAGGCGGAGGCCGGGGCGACGGCGTCTGAGGGGGTGCGGCCCAGGGCGCAGGTCGCCTCCGACGAGGTTACGGACCGTCCGTGAACGCGGTGGCGTGGTCGGTGGCCCACTGGCGAAACGTTCGCGGCGCCGTGCCGAGGATGTCGGCCACCGCGGTGGTGATGTACGCGGGCTGTCCGACCGCCGCGCTCCATGCGGCGAGCAGCATGTCGATGACCGAGCTGGGCGCCGTACCCTCCGACAGGCTTCGGAACTCGTCCGGCGTCATCTCCTGGAAGGCGATCCGGCGCCCCAGGGCGTCACCGATGACATCCACCTGTGCGGCCTGGGCCAGTGATTGGGGGCCCGTGAGGACGTAGTCGCCTCCGTCGTACCCGTCCTGATAGAGGGTCAGTGCCGCGACGGCTGCCACGTCGCGGTCGTCGACCGGTGCCGTCTCGGCAGCGCCGTAGGGCCACCGGACTACCTCGTCGGCCCGGATCGCGGGCGCCCACCAGGCCAGCGAGTTCGACGCGAGCATCCCCGGCCGGATGACCGTCGACTCGAGTGCGGCGGCCGCGATGAGCCGCTCGATGCCGGCGTGCAGCACCGCCATGGGGTTGGGCTGCTGGAAGAAGGGGTGCGGCGTCTGGTGCGGGGAGGAGAGGAAGACGACCCGCCGTACGTGGGCTGCCAGCCGCTCGATGACTGGCGCGGCGGTCTGAGGCGGGGCGGTCCAGACGAGGAAGACCGCACCGGCGCCGTTCAATGCCGGGTCGAGTGACTCGGGCACGGTGAGGTCACCGGTGAAGACCTCGGCCTTCGCCGGCAGCGACGCCGCCGACTCAAAACGGTGGGCAAGGGCGCGGACCGGCACGCCGGCGTCGAGTAGTCGGTCGATGACGCCGCGGCCGATCCGGCCCGTCGCCCCGGTGACGAGCACGGGAGGAATGTCTGTGCGGTTCATGCCGCCCATGAAAACGTTACTAGGTTAAAAAAGCAACTCAGTCATGAATTTTGCAATGGGCGGGTGAACGAGTCGACGGGGCTGCGGGCGCGCAAGAAGGCGCGGACGCGCGACGCCATCGCCGACGCGGCCATCTCGCTGTTCCCGGAGCACGGCTTCGACCGCGTCCCGGTCAACGGCAATCGCGGCGGCTGCCGAGGTCTCCACGCCGACCCTCTTCCGGTACTTCCCACCAAGGAATAGGCGGCGCGCGAGCACGCCGGGCCGCAGGCGCGAAGCGCTCGCGTGCCGGCTGTACCCATGGCAAGATGAGGAAAGTGCGGATCAAGCAAGACTTTCTGCCGCACCGAGGGACGCAGAGTCATGCGCTGCTGGCGATTCCTGTCGCACTGATCGTGGTGATCACGGCGGTGGATCAGCTTGTGCCGGAGGACGTCCACCTCAGTCCGTTGCTGGTCGTCGCTCCCGCCATCACCGCCTACTTCGCCAATGCCGGGGTGACCGCCCTGATCGGATTGCTCGCCGTGGGTGCGCAGGCGTACATCGGCTGGCACTTCGACGTGCTCACGACACGCAACGTGCTGGTGCAGATCCTCGCCCTGGCGGTGCTGTCCGACATGGTCGTCATCTTCTGCGTCATACGTGAGCGCCGCAGCCACCAGCTGGCACGCATGCGGACCATCGCCGAGGCCACACGGCACGCACTGCTGTGGCCACTGCCCGACCAGCTCGGCTGCGTGCAGATCGCCGTGCTCTATCTGGCCGCCGAGGACGACGCCCAGATCGGCGGTGACCTCTACGCCGCCACCCCCACCGAAGCCGGCACCCGCGTCATGATCGGCGACGTACGAGGCAAAGGCCTGCCCGCCATCGGCGAGGCGGCCCTGCTCATCAGTGCCTTCCGCGAAGCCACCCACCAGCACGCCACTCTGCCGAAGCTGGCCGCCGCCCTGGAACAGAGCGTCACCCGGAACCTGGCCCACCTGGGGCCCACCGCGGAAGCCGAGGAACGCTTCGCCACCGCTCTGCTGGTGGAGATCCCCGATGAGGACAACATCACCCGGGTCATCAGCTGCGGGCACCCGCCACCGCTGCTGCTCAGCTCCCACGGCGCCGGCACGGTCGCGCTCCATCCGGCACTCCCCCTCGGGGTCGGCGGCCTGGGGCCGACCGATGACACCGTCGACGTCTTCTCCTTCGAACCCGGCGACACACTCCTGCTCTACACCGACGGCGTCATCGAGACCCGCAACGCCGACGGCACCTTCTACCCACTCGCCGAGCGGGTCGGCCAGTGGGCGGCCCGCCGCCCCGACGAACTGGTACATCTTCTGCGGCACGACCTGATCGCGCACGCCGGCGGCCGACTCGACGACGACGCCGCGGTCATCGCCCTGCGCCGCACCCACTACGGCCACCGGCAGTAGACACCAGCGGCTCACCCGTGCGGCAGCGCCCGAGGCTGCCGCACGAAGGCGCCGGGAGGCTTGGACGTGCATGGTGACCCGGTTGGCCCTCGCCCGCGAGCGGCGAGTGTGCAGGACTCCGTCGCCGCCACTCGGCTCCTGGACCAGGTTGCCGCTGACCACCCCGGCATCCGCAGGGTGTGGGTGGACGGTGGCAACCGCCGGCAGCTCGTCGAGCGCGCAGCCACCCTCGGCATCGACATGGAAATCACCGCCCGCACCCCTGGGGCCAGGGGATTCACCCCGGTCCCGAAACGGTGGGCGGTCGAGCGGACCTACGGCCGGCTGATGCTCCACCGACGCCTCGCCCGCTACTGCGAAACTCTCTCCGCCCGCTCCGAAGCCGTGATCCACCGCGCCATGACCGACCTCATGGCCCGCCGCCTCACCGGCGAGAACACCATCTCCTGGCGCGACCCCGCAAAGCCACACCAATCGCAGATTCCTGGACGAAACAACGGGAGAAGTCGACCTCTTGCTCGCGGCCTCCGAGGCGAGGAACAGGATCGCCGCGGCCCGTTCCTCCGGCTGTGGCACGCGGCCGGTTGGCGAAGTGCGGTCCGAGCACCGACGGGCCGTGCGCCGTCCGGTCGACATCGACCGTGATGGCGGTCGCGGCGCCGCCCGGGCAGATGGCGTTGGAGCGCATGGCGTTCTCGCGGTACCTCACCGCCAGCGACTTCGTCCGTCCCACGCACCGTGCTTGGACGCCGCCCGCCGCGCTGCCGCGCAGAAAGGCCCCGGAGCGGTGTTCATGATGGTGCCGCGGCCTGCTGCCGGCGTGTGCGGCCGTACGGCACGGGCGAGGAGGAAGGGGGGCCAGGTTGACCCTGATGACCCGCTCCCACTCGGGTCGCTCACGTCGGCCAGGGCCGACACGCCGTCCGTGATCCCGGCGTTGTTCACCAGGACGTCCACGTCAAACCGCGTGCGAACGCCCTGGCTGTCGGCTTCCCCGCCGCACGGGCGCACACCTCTCAGTACCCGCTCAGGAGGGCCCGTACCCGGTGCAGGGCCTGCGGACCGGCGCTGCTGCGCCAGCGTGACGGGTCGGCGGGGCGCCGTCCCCACAGCAGCAGCACCCGGGTGGCGGCGTCGCTCTCGATCGTGGCGGGACCCTCGGGAGCGGCCAGGCGGATGCTGCACCCGTCGCCGCCGGTGTCAGCATGCACGACGACGTCGTCCGTGCCCGGCGTGCGCAACCGTCCTTCGAACGGTCCGTCGCCGGGTCCCAGGTCCAGTCCGGCGCGGCCCCGGGCCAGCAGCGGGCGGCCGACCGACACCACACTGTGCTCGGTCATCCACGGTTCGCCGAGCGCCCGCACGGCGGTGGGGTCGTCGCCGGTCAGGTCCCAGCGGTGCAGGATCAGCTCCTCCCGCATGTGTTCCGCGAAGAACGGCACCTTCACGGTCCGGCCGGTCCACATGACCTCCGCGTGCGGGGACAGGTCCCGCGCGGCGGCAGCGGCGGTCTCGGCGAGCTGTTCGCAGTGGCCCAGGAAGGCGGCCCGGAGTTCCGGGTCGGACAGCCGCCGGTACGGGGCCTCCCGCTCGAAGCCCCTGGTCTCCACAGGTGTTCCCGCGAGGTACGCCTGGAGCACCCGGGCCAGTTCCTCGGCGTTGCCCGTCTGGTGGACCAGGACGTCCCGCACCGTCCACGCCTCGCACCAGGTGCCGTCGTCGGGTCGCCGCGCCTGCACGGCGCGGAGGAAGGGGACCAGCTCCGGCAGGGTCTCCTCGACCCGGGAGGGGATCATGTGCGATGGGTATCCCGATCGGGCCGCCCGTCAAACCGGCGGTGTCCCGCGGCCCCGGCGGCGCCCCACCGGGGCCGGCCGGCTCCGGTGGGGCGGAAGACGGACAGTCTCGCGGCGGCGGCCCCGCCCAGCAGCGCTGACGTGCGGTACGGACGGTCGGCTCCCGGCGCGCCGAGAAGCAGGCGACCGTCGACGAACCCGCCACCAGGGTCCGGGCTTCTGACCTGACCCGGCGATTCTCTCAGGCGGCAGCCGGGCTTGTGGTTGGACAGGCAACTCCGCCGGTCCACTCCGTGCAGTGGTCTCGGGCGGGTCGGCGGGGTGCCGCGAGACGCGTAGACCTGTCTTCGGCGTGGGCGAGCACCGGGCCGGCCTCACCGAGGACTGCTGTACGGGAAGTGGAGGACCGCAATTGGAGTGAGCACTCTTCCTGGTGTACCTGCGGTAGAAGCCGACGCACGTTCCCTGGAGAAAAACTGTCATGACTACAGTAGACATTGGCCCGCCACGGGGTTACTGTTTTCGTCGTACCGAGGAAGTCGAAGAGGGCACGGCAGACACGAACTGCCGCGCAAGCAGGTCAAGCAGGACGCGGCCCCGCAAGGGCCGTGAGCAGTACCCGCGGTATCCAGCTGTACAACCGAGTAACCGAAGGTAAGGAGCCGAACGCCATCAGGATCGCCCGGGTGAGGAGTCAGTCCGCCCGGGTACCGCAGGCCCCGGATTGGAAGGTGGTCCCCGGTCACGCATCCGCGATCCCCGCAGCCCCGCCCTCGTGGGCGGAACCTGCGGACACAGAAGACCGGCGCAGTGTGCCGGTAGATGGTGTTGCAAAGCTCGGGGCCCGGGTGCCGTATGGCATCCGGGCCCCCCGACGCGTCCCCTGGAAGAAGAGGTCTATGCCCCCTGTCAGTTCCCGTCCCATCGACCCTCTCGACGATGACGACTATGCCGCCTACACCATGGGCCGGGCCGCCGAGATGCTCGGCACCACCCCCGCCTTCCTCCGCTCCCTCGGCGAACACCGCCTGATCACCCCCCTGCGCTCGGAAGGCGGCCACCGCCGCTACTCCCGCTACCAACTGCGCATTGCCGCCCGCGCCCGCGAACTCGTCGACCAGGGCACCCCCATCGAGGCCGCCTGCCGCATCATCATCCTCGAAGACCAGCTCGAAGAGGCCCAGCGCATCAATGAGCAACTGCGCGCCGAGGGCGGCGAGCATCAGCCGAAGACATCAGCCTGATCAGAACGCCCGAAACCCGAGGCGACCGATGCGCCGCGACCGGTGCGCCGCCGACGGACGAGGCCGCCCAGGGACCCCATCGCCGTTCCGTAGCTCAGGCGTGCTCAACGCGTCGACCGGGCCCTGCCGGAAGAGAGAACCGCGAGCGGGCGTGACGGATGTACTGGATGACGAGGTCGCCGAGGGCGGCGGGGATCTGGAATCTGGGGCAGCTTCTGGCCGCCGCTGAGGCGGTACCGCCGGGGAAGTCCGTCCCGGGCGGTACCGCGGCCGGACGGGGGACCGTGCTGCCGGGCTGTGGCTCAGGCGTCGATGATGACGGGGATGATGAGGGGCTTGCGGCGGTGGGTGCGAAACGTCCAGTTCGCCACGGCGCGGGCCAGGAGTTGTTCGAGTTGGCGCGCGTCCCCGACGCCTTCCTCGGCTGCGGTGGCCAGGGTCTTCTCGATGACGGGGACGACCGGCTCGAAGGTGGCGTCGTCGTGGACGAAGCCCCGGGCCAGGAAGTCGGGGGCCTCGGCGAGGGCGCCGGTGTCCGCGTCGACGATCGCCACCACCGTGACCACGCCCTCGGAGGCGAGGGCGAGGCGGTCCTTGAGGGACGCTTCGGTGGCGCCGCCGACTTCCATGCCGTCCACGTAGACGTTGCCGGCGGGGACCTTGCCGGTGATGGACGCGCGCCCGTCGACGAGGTCGACGACGACGCCGTCCTCGGCGATGACGACCCGGTCGGGGTCGACACCGGTACGGATGGCGAGGTCGGCGTTGGCCCGCAGGTGGCGCCATTCGCCGTGCACGGGCATGACATTGCGGGGCTTGACGATGTTGTAGCAGTAGACGAGTTCGCCGGCGCTGGCATGCCCGGAGACGTGCACCTTGGCGTTGCCCTTGTGGACCACGTGGGCGCCCCACCGGGTGAGTCCGTTGATCACCCGGTAGATGGCGTTCTCGTTGCCGGGGATGAGGGAGCTGGCGAGCAGGACGGTGTCGCCCTTGCCGATGCGGATCTGGTGGTCGCGGTTGGCCATCCGTGACAGCGCGGCCATCGGTTCGCCCTGGGAGCCGGTGCACACCAGAGTGATCTTGTGGTCCGGGAGCCTCTCCAGCTCCTTCGTGCTCACGACCAGACCGGAGGGGACCTTCAGATAGCCCAGGTCACGGGCGATGCCCATGTTGCGGACCATCGACCGGCCGACGAAGGCGACCTTGCGGCCGTGCTGGTGGGCGGCGTCCAGGACCTGCTGGATGCGGTGCACGTGGCTGGCGAAGCTGGAGACGATGACCCGGCGCGGCGCGGTGCGCAGCACCTGCTCGATCGCCGGGTTCAGCTCACGCTCGGAGGTGGTGAAGCCGGGTACCTCGGCGTTGGTGGAGTCGGTGAGGAACAGGTCCACGCCCTCCTCGCCGAGGCGGGCGAAGGCGCGCAGATCGGTGATGCGGTCGTCGAGAGGGAATTGGTCCATCTTGAAGTCGCCGGTGTGCAGCACCATCCCGGCCCGGGTGCGGATCGCGACCGCGAGGCTGTCGGGAATGGAGTGGTTGACCGCTACGAACTCGCAGTCGAAGGGCCCGAAGCCGCGCCGGTCGCCTTCCCGCACCCGCACCGTGCGCGGTCGGATGCCGTGTTCCTTGAGCTTGGCCTCCAGGAACGCCAGCGTCAGCTTGGAGCCGACGAGGGGAATGTCGGACCGCTCGCGCAGCAGGTACGGGACGCCGCCGATGTGGTCCTCGTGGCCGTGGGTGAGTACCACGGCCACGACGTCGTCCAGCCGGTCCCGGATCGAGGTGAAGTCCGGCAGGATCACGTCCACGCCGGGCTGGGTCTCCTCGGGGAACAGCACGCCGCAGTCGACGATGAGCAGCTTGCCGGCGTGCTCGAAGACGGTCATGTTGCGGCCGATCTCACCCAGGCCGCCCAGGGCGATGACCCGCAGCCCCCCTTCGGAAAGGGGTGGGGCGGCTTTCAGCTCGGGGTGCGGATGACTCATACCCTGACGGTACCCGGAGAGCGGGACGGGTGATCCATTGCCTGTGCGATCTCCTTCTCCCGACGGAGCCGGGGCCCCCGCAGTGGGTGCCCCGGCACGATCGGACCACGTCTGGGCTTGATCTGAACAAGCTCAGTCCGGCAAGGCGTAGTGGAACCGGAGGACGTGGTGACGGCCTGCATCTACACGCGGCTCTGACATGTCCGCAGGCTGCCGTAGCTCCTGTGTCAGAGTCTCGCGAGCATCCCGCTCAGCACCCGGTGCTCGCCCCGGCCAGCGTTCGCGGGACAACGCTCAGCCAGACGACATCAGGTGCGGGGAAAGCGCCGGCCCCGCTCAGCCGCTCACCACACCGAGCAGGACCCGGACCGTCTCCGCCATCGCCTCCCGGCCCTGGGCGACGTAGGGGCGGGGGTCGGTCAGGTCGGGGCGCTCCGCCAGCGTCTCGCGGACCGCACCGGTGAACGCGACGTTGAGAGCGGTACCGATGTTGATCTTCACGATGCCCGCCTGAACGGCTTGTCGCAGATCGTCGTCGCCGACGCCCGACGAACCGTGCAGCACCAGAGGTACGGGCACGGCCTCCCGCAGGCGTTCGATGAGCGCGTGGTCCAGGGTCGCGGAGCGTTCGGTCATCGCGTGGCTGCTGCCGACGGCGACGGCCAGGGCGTCCACGCCGGTGTCCGCGACATAGCGCGCCGCCTCCTGCGGGTCGGTGCGCACCCCGGCCGCGTGGGCGCTCGCGGGAGCGTCGGGCTTGCCGCCCACATAGCCGAGTTCGGCCTCCAGCCACAGGCCCGCGCCGTGGGCCCACTGGGCCGCGGCGCGGGTGGCGGCGAGGTTCTCGGCGTACGGCTGCGCCCCGGCGTCGAACATCGCGGAGGAGAACCCCGCGTCGGCCGCCGTGCGCAGCAGCCGCATGTCCGTCACGTGGTCCATGTGCAGTGCGACGTCGACGTCGCAGGCCTTGCCGACCTCGGCCGCGGCCCGCGCGATCGGCTCGACCCGGCCGCCGTGGAACCGTACGGCGTTCTCGCTGATCTGCAGGATCACCCCCGGGGCGCCCGCGGCGGCCGCGCCGGCGGTGATCGCCTCGGCGTGCTCCAGCGTGATCACGTTGAACGCCGCGACGGCCCGGCCTGCGGCGGCGGCCTTCGAGACGAGTTCGCGCGTGGGAACCAGGGGCATGAAGGTGTCCCCTCGCTTTCATGTCGGTTCGGTGAGTACGGGCCGGTGTCGGCCCGTACCGCTACGTGGTTCGGCCGGTACGGACAATGGGGGCGATCAGGACTTCTGCGGGGCCGGACTCAGGCCCGCGCCCTCGTCCGCCGCGCCCGGGGCCACGGAGTTCTCGCCGCTCTTCTCGTCGCTGTAGACCATCAGGGTCGAACCCGCGAGGGCCAGCACGATACCGAGGGCGCCCCACACGTTCGGGAGCGTCCGGTAGACCGCCAGGGACAGCACGATGGTCAGCACCGGGGCCAGCGCGTTGGTGATGGGGGCGACGACCGTGGCCTTGCCCCGGCTGAACGCCATGACCAGGAACAACGCGCCGACCGCGTTGAGGACCTGCGTCACCGCGGTGAGTGCCGGCGCCTGCCACGGAGCGTCGGACGGGAAGTCGCCCATCATCACGAACGCCACCGGAACCAGCAGCAGTCCGCTGATGGTCATCCAGCCGAAGGTCGTCGCGTCGTTGACCCCGACCACCGCGGCCTTGCGCATGCAGAACGCCTGCACGCCCCAGGCGACACAGATCAGGATGGCCATCAGCAGCCACGGGCCGTGCGAGTTCGAGTCGTCCTTGCCGCTGGGAATGCTGAGCAGCACGATCGCC
This sequence comes from Streptomyces sp. NPDC056160, assembly GCF_042268205.1. Lineage (NCBI taxonomy): Bacteria > Bacillati > Actinomycetota > Actinomycetes > Kitasatosporales > Streptomycetaceae > Streptomyces > Streptomyces sp. NPDC056160. Next base: position 14,497 of record NZ_JBHJUW010000107.1, on the reverse strand, counting down.
GCCAGTGCCGCGACGACACCCACCAGGGCGAGCCGGTTGATCCGCTCCCGCAGCAGCGCCATCGCCATGAGGACGGTGACCACCGGGGAGAGCGACACCAGGGGGAAGATCAGGTACGCCGGGCCGTTGGCGAGCGCGTGGAACAGCAGGAGTTGGCCGCCGGCGCCGGTCAGTCCCGCGGTCAGTCCGTACACGGCGGCGATCGGCCGGCGGTCGAACGTGTTGCCGCGCATCGCGAAGTACGCGGGTATGAGCATCGTGAAGGCCCAGATGATGTAGATCATCTCGTTGGGGTAGCCGTACCTGCTGTTCGGCTCGCTGGAGAAGGCGCCCCACACACCCCAGAACAGGACCAGCAGCGATGCGTACAGGATCCAGCTCTTCGTGCCTTTGTTCATCGGTCTTCCCCTCCTGAGGCAGAGATCCCGGAGGCCATGCGCAGCGCGTCGAGCGCGGGCTGGTCGAGCGGGGTTCCGGCGATTTTCGCCGCGTACAGGGCGGCGCCTACGACGGGCTCGTACAGAGGGTGTCGCAGTTCGTAGTGGGTGAAACGACTCTTCAGTCCGGTGGCGAACGCCTCCAGAACCGCGTCAGCGCCGAAGGTGCCGCCCGAGTAGGAGACCGGTACGGTCTCGTCCGGGCCGAACTCCAGCCGCTCGCGGGTGACGTCGACGAGCAGGGCGAGTTCCCGGCCGGCCTCGGCGAGGATCGCCGAGGCGGCCTCGTCGCCCAGACCGGCCGCCTCGGCCACCGAGCGGCTGAGCGCGGCGATCCGGCTGCGGTCGCCCTGCCACTGGTTGTGGACGACGTCGATCACGTCGAGGTCGGACGCGAGATCCAGGTGGCGCCGGAACACCTCGGCCAGGGGGCCCTGGGGGAGCCGTCCGTCGCCCATCCGCGAGAAGGCGTTGAGGCCGCGGACCGCGATCCAGTGCGCCGATCCCTCGTCGCCGAACATCTCGCTCCAGCCACCGACGCGCACGCCCCGGCCCAGCCGCTCGCCGTAGGTCATGGAGCCGGTGCCGCTGATGACGTTGATGCCGTCGACCGCGCCCAGTGACCCGGCCCAGCCGCAGACCATGTCGTTGTCGCAGGCGTAGCGGTCGTGTCCGAGCACGGCTCGCGGGGTCGCGTTCAGGACGGGCAGATCGCGGGCCGCCTCCCCGTAACCGGGCAAGCCGAAAAAGGCGAACTCGATGTCGGCGGGGGTCAGCTCGGCCGCCGCACAGACAGCGTCGACGCCTTCCCCCAGCACACGCTCGACGAGCTCGATGCCGTGGGAGAAGTAGTACGAACTTGCCGCCTGCGCTCGCGCCACGACTTGTCCGCCCCGGTCGACCAGGCAGAATGCGGTTTTCGTACCGCCACCGTCGACACCTAGGAACATCGTTGTACCTCCGTCCGGCGCCCTGGATCCGCGCCGTTGATGCCTTTGATCAGTTGTGCAAGGAGTGCAGGGTCACGCCCTGCACGACGCGGTTGATCTCGCCCGAGGGGAACGGGTTGTCGGCCCGCAGGCCCTGGGCCTGGGAGGCGCGCAGGGCGATGAGCTGGGCGTACACCACAGCGGCCAGCGCCAGGGCGGCGTCCTCGACGCCGTCGAGGCCCGGCAGCGGCCAGGCGTCGTTGCCGTCCGCTTCCGCGGCGGGGCCCGCGGAGACTGTGACGACGCTGCCGGCGGGAAGATTTCCGCGCAGCTCCGCGCAGATGTCCTGGTCGTACTTGCGGGTGTAGGGGTCGTTCGACATGTACACCACGGCGACCGAACGGTCGTTGAGCACCGCCTTGGGACCGTGCCGGAATCCCAGCGAGGTCTCCGAGACGGCCATGAGCCTCCCACCGGTGAGTTCGAGCACCTTCAGCGCCGACTCCTCGGCGAGGCCCTTCAGCGGGCCGCTGCCCAGGAAGACGATGCGCTCGGGCGTGCGGGCCACGAGGGCGCCGACGGTGCGGTCCACGGTGTCGCTCGCGCAGATCGACTCGACCGCCTCGGCCAGGCGTTCGGCGACCCCGTCGTTGGCGCTGCCGCCGAGAGCGAGCAGTGCCGCGAGCGTCATGCACGTGAAGCTCGACGTCATGGCGAAACCGCGGTCGTTGGACGCGGCCGGCATCAGCAGTACGTGGGACTTCGGCAGCTCCGCGTGCTCGCGGGCCAGGCGGCCCTGCTCGTTGCAGGTGATCACGAGGTGGTGCACCTCGGAGAGGACCTGGTCGGCCAGGGCGGTGGCGGCCACGGACTCCGGGCTGTCACCCGAGCGCGCGAAGGAGACCAGCAGCGTGGGAACGTCCTCGGCGAGACAGCCGCGGGGGTCGGCGACGAGGTCCGTGGTGGGGACCGCGTCGACGCGGCGTCCCAGGCGCCGGGCCAGGGCGGGCTGGAGCACCTGGCCGGCGAACGCGGAGGTGCCGGCACCGGTGAGTACGACGCGCAGGTCACCGCGGGCGACGAGCGGACGCACGAAGGCGTCCAGCGACTCCCGGGAGGCCGCGACGATCCGGTCGACCTCGCGCCACAGGGCGGGCTGCTGGGTGATCTCGCGGACGGTGTGGGCGGCGCCGTCGTCCAGGGACAGGGTGCCGGAGGGCGTGGTCACACATGCTCCATAAGGTGGGGGTGGGAGGCGCGGCCGTAGTCGCGCAGAACGTCGCGGACGTGGTCCACGGCCAGGTCGCGCGGCCGGGCGGCGAGCTCGCCGTGGCGGACGCGGGCGTACTGGAGTGGGAGGTGGGCACTGAGCAGCGGCAGGGGGATGTCCACGGCCGAGAGGTTGTCCATCAGCCGGGCCTGGGCCTTTTCGATCTCAGGGTCGGGCCAGTAGTAACGCATCCGGTCGCTGTAGCTGTAGCGGCGTGCGAGGCGCTGCTCGGCAGCGCTGCCCGGGTAGTAGCCCTCCCACTTGGCGGGCTCGGCGAGCATCCGCTCCTCGACGATCTCGGGAAGGCGTGACTGCTCGGCGGCCGGGACCAGCTCGTCCTCGATCGCGGCGAGGGCGAACAGCGCCTCGCGCAGGGCGAAGGTCAGCCCGGGGCCCACCTTGAGGACCGCCCAGTGGTCCTCGACCAGCGCGGTGAGCGCCTCGGCGGTCTGGTAGTCGGTCGAGTGGGCCTCGTAGACCATGGTGGGCTCGTCGTCGAGGACCTTGCGCAGCTCCTCGGTCAGCTCGCGCCGGTAGTCGACGACCTGCACATGGTCGAACTCGACGGCCGGCTGGACCACGAGGGCCATGACACGCGGCCAGACCTCGTCGATGCCGTGCTGGGCGAACGCCTTGCGGTGCTGCTCCAGAGTGGTACGCGCCGCCTCGGGCGTGGTCGGGACGAGCGCGTCGAGCGTCTCGTGCGCGCCGCCGGGTGTGGGCACCTCGGTACCGATCACGTACCGGATCCGCTCGGCCCGCTCGGGGCCGGCCGTCTCGTCGGCCACCCGGATCAGCCGCGCGGCGCGTTCGGCGACCACGTCGTCGGTCAGCGGTACGGGGTCACCGGCGCAGGCGAAGCTGCAGTCCAGGTGGATCTTGGTGAAGTCCGCCGCCACGTATGCGGCGACCAGGGCGTCGGCCCGCTCCATCGCCTCGTCGGGCGTCAGGGACTGCCACCGGTTCGGTCCGAGGTGGTCGCCGCCGAGAATCACGCGGTCCAGTGGCAGACCACTTTCGGCGGCGATGCCGTACACGAGGTCGCGGAAGTCAGCGGGCCGCATGCCCGTGTAACCGCCGTACTGGTCGACCTGGTTCGAGGTCGCCTCCACCAGTACATGACCGCCGGTCTCCCGTGCTTGCACCACGGCTGCCTCGATGACCAGCGGATGAGCCGAACACACCGAGGTGATGCCCTGCGGCTGTCCGGCCTTGTGACGCCGGACCACCTCGCTCAATGGGCTCTGCATTGCCAACCCCTTACTCAACGCGTATCTCGAGCCAGTGCGCCGTCATGGCCTGCGGCTCATTCCGGACAGTACTGGTCTTATTTGGGGTCGTCAACAGTCTTATTCTGGTATGCATCTGGTATTGCAGTCGTACCGGCTGATCCGCAGCGATCGTCCAGGTCCGATTGGTGATCGTTCAAGTCTGGTTGGTGATGGAGGCCCGGAACCGGTAGCGGTCCCCCCGGTAGACCTGGACGGTCAGTTCGATCGGGCGTGATTCCTGGTTCGACGTCAGCTGGGTCGCGACGAGCATCGGCATGGTCTCCCCGATCTCGAACAGCTCGATCTCCCGTGGCGTCGGGTGGCGGGCCTCGACCGAATAGTCGGCGATGCGGGGCAGCTGCGGCGGGTCGGCGGCGCGCAGGGTGGCGTAGAGCGAGGCCGTATTGAAGTCGGTCTCGGCCAGGGCGGGGCAGGCCGCCAGCGGAAGCCGGTTGTGCTCCAGCACGACGAGCAGACCGTCGAGGAAGCGCAGTCGGTGGAGGTCGAAGAGGTCGGCGCCCGGAGCGATCCGGAGCTGCTCGGCCTCGGACACCGTGGCCGGGCGGACGGTGGCGGAGAGCACCTTGCCGGCCGTCGTCAAGCCGTTGACCTGCGCGTAGTCGGCGAACCCCTGGACCTGCGGGGCCGCCGAGGCGGACGTCGTCGTCGCCTCGGGCAGCAGACCGAGCTCGGCGACGAACCACCCGCGCGACGACGACGGCCGCACGATGCCTCGCGACTCCAATTGCGCGAGGGCCGCTCGCAGCGTCACGCGCGACACGGCGTACCGGTCGACCAGAGCCCGCTCGGAGGGCAGCCGGTCACCGGGACGGGCGGCAGCGGCGCGCAGATCGTCGAGCAACCGCGTGGCCGTGCGCTCGTACAACGGGAGGACGTCGTCACCGAACAGGCCTCTGGGCATCGACGTTCTCATATCTGTCATACCAGAAGCATACCAATCTGATCGACGGCGCGAACCCTCGTCCAGGAACCTCTCGTTGACATGCCACTCGAAGACCGCTTACGTTCTCGAAGCAGGCCACCCGATGATGAAGAAGTCGCCCTCGAGCAACCTTCCGTTTCGCCGTGCCCCGGGCACCCGCCGGTGATCGAGGCAGCGTTGTCGCAGCTCACCGAGGATGCCCGCGCGTTGCCGCCGGAGGCGACCTCGCACTGGTGGGGTATCCGTTCGGACCATACGCCGTCCCCCGACCTCAGCCGACCCACTGTGAACCGGTAGTAGACCAGCATCGACCAGCCTTACGGACGGTCGCTTCGTCGCGAGCGTGCGGCTCGACTTCGACGATCCACAACGACGGACAAAAGGCGGCTGCCCCAGTCGGGCACGCACGACCGAAAGAGAGTTCGACATGACGGACATGAACCGGCGAAGCGTACTGAAGGTGGCGCTGGGGGGTGCCGGCCTGGCAGCCTTCCCCGCCGTGGCCATGGGCGCCTCACCCGCGGCCGCCGCACCGAACTCGGATCCTGACCTCGTCGGAGTCGGCGACACCTCCATCACCCTGGAGTTCGACGACCGACTGCGCAGCCGGGTGGCGCTCAAGGGCGTCGACCTCACCCGCTTCGACGCCAGCGAAGCCCTGCTGGTGGGCGGTAAGGCCATCGACGCGTTCGCCTACCGCGGGCACCGGACCCGCGACACCCGGCACCCCCGCCACGGCGCGGGCGTCCGGGTGACGATCGAGGGCACGTCCGAGGAAGGCGTACAGAAGACGGTCGTGCTGACCTCCTTCGAGCGTCTCACCGGCATGATCGTGATGAAGGTGACCTACACCAACAGGTCCTCCACCGCGCTGAAGGTGACCGGGTGGCGCAACGGAGCCCACGAACTCCTGGAGACTCCCGGCGGCTTCTACACCTTCTCCGGTACCACGTACACGGACCGCCGCGACTGGGTGAGGCCGGTGAAGGACGGCTATGTCCAGGAGAACTCGTTGGGGATGGACTCCTCCGACTACGGCGGCGGCACCCCGCTGGCGACCGTCTGGCGCCGGGACGCGGGCCTGTCCGTCGGACATGTCGAGCCCGTGGCGACGGTCCTGCGCATGCCGGTCCGCAAGACGGACGCCGGAGCGAGCATCGCCATCCAGGACGACACCGCCCGCATCCTGAAGCCGGGCCGTCGGTTCAGCACCGACACCACGTTCCTGACCGCCCTCCCGGGCGACCACTTCGTACCGCTCCAGCGGTACCGCGACTACATGAGTGACATCGGCCAGCGCGCCCCCAAGGTCCCCGCCTCGGCCTTCGAGCCCATCTGGTGTGCCTGGGGCTACGAGCGCGGCTTCGCCACCGAGCAGGTCACCGGAACGCTGCCGAAGGCACACGAGGTCGGTCTGCGCTGGGCCGCGCTCGACGACGGCTGGCAGACCAACGAGGGCGACTGGGACATCAACACGGCGAAGTTCCCGCGCGGCGAAGCGGACATGCGGGCCTTCACCAAGGAGATACGGGACGCCGGTCTGCGGCCGCGCCTGTGGTGGGCCCCGCTGGCGGCGGACCCCGACAGCAACCTGTTCCGGGACCGGCCCGACATGCTGCTGCTGGACCGCGACGGCAACAAGCAGGACGTCACCTGGTGGGACGCCTACACCCTCTGTCCGGCCTACCAGCCGACGGTGGACTACTTCGTCGAGCAGGCGAAGAGGTTCATCGGCGACTGGGGTTACGAGGGGCTCAAGATCGACGGCCAGCACCTCAACAGCGTCGCGCCCTGCTACAACCCGAAGCACAGGCACGCCCGCCCCGAGGAATCCACCGAGGGCTTGGCCCTGTTCTGGAAGGCGATCCACGAAGCCGCGCGCGAGGCGAACCCCGACGCCCTCGTCGAGCTCTGCCCCTGCGGCACCGCCTTCGCCTTCCACAACCTGCCCTACGTCGACCAGTACCCCAGCTCGGACCCGGAGTCGTCCTACCAGGTCCGGAGCAAGGGCAAGTCGATGAAGGCGCTGATGGGCGCGGGCAGCAGCTACGCCGGAGACCACGTCGAACTGAGCGACGGCGGGAACGACTTCGCGTCCTCCTACGGGGTCGGAGCCGTCCTGTCGACCAAGTTCACCCTCCCCGGAACCGGAGCCCCGGACAAGGCGACCGACCTCACTCCGGAGAAGGAGGTCCTCTGGCGCAAGTGGGTGTCCCTGTACGAGAAGAACATGCTGTCCACCGGCGAGTACCGCGGTGAGCTGTACGACATCGGCTTCGACAAGCCCGAGGCGCATGTCGTGGCCAAGAAGCGGACCCTCCACTACGCCTTCTACGCCGACCAGTGGGACGGGACGGTCGAGCTGCGCGGCCTGGGCCGCACGCGGTACCGCCTGACCGACCCGTTCACCGGCAGGTCACTCGGAACTGCCACTGCTCAGCACAACACCGTGAAGCTGTCCTTCGAGCGGTTCCAGCTCATCGTGGCTGAGCCCATCGGTTGATCAGCCGGGGCGGCGGGGCGGCCGGGGCAGCACTCTTGGTGACGCGAGTGGCGTGCCACAGGCTTGCCGGGCCCCCGCTTCTCCGCCTGTGCCGTGGAGTCCCGCAGGCCCCGCCCGGTCCGGACACCTCGCCGCAGCGCGTCCTCGCGGCCACGAACTTCGTCCACACCATGGGCCACGGCCTCCATCTGGCGGCCGTAGTGCTCTACTTCACCGAGGCGGTCCACCTTCCGGCAGGTCAGGTGGGGCTCGGACTCGGCATGGCCGGTGTGGTCGCGCTGGTCCTGGGCGTCACCGTCGGTCATCTGGCGGACCGGCACGGCGCGCGCGGCGTCTACGCGATGACGTTCACTGTCCAGGCGCCGGCCACCAGCTGCTTCGTACTGGCGGGCGGACACCTTCTGGCTGTTCTTGGTCCGCGGTCTGCGCCGCCGCCGGGGCGAGGACAGCCGGGACAGCCGTCCGCTCCCCGCTCATCCGGCACTACGGAGGGGACCGGCCGCAGGAGTTCCGAGTTCCGGGCCTATCCGCGTGCGGTGACCGACTTCGGCATCTCCCCCCGGTGCCGTGCTGGCGGGCTGGGTGGTGCAGCTCAGCACGCTCACCGCCTATCAACTGACGGTCGCCGGCAACGCGATCGCCTTCCTCGTCGCCGCGGCGATCCTGTTCCATCTGCCGCCGGTCACGCCGGCCCCCCCGTTACCTTCTTCGTGGCTCCGCAATGGGGCTCCGGCCTTCGGGTCCGGCATGACTTCCCCCCCTTGTTGTTCATGATCCGGGGGGTGGTGTCACCGGGTCCGGAGGCATCGACGGACCGCTGATGAGGGGCTTGAGCACCGGCTTCACCTGAGCCGGAAGAGCTCTCCGTAACGTGGATGTGGCAGCTCGGTGCCCAGGCAAGGCCGGACGAAAGCGTGATGGAGGTGCCTGCACGTGATCGACATCGGCGACATCGACGTTTTCCTCGGCCTGGACGTCGGCAAGGGCGAACACCACGCCACCGCCGTCACCCCGGCCGGGAAGAAGGCGTTCGACAAGCGCCTGCCCAACACCGAGCCCAAGCTCCGCGAGCTGTTCGCGAAACTCCAGGACAAGCACGGAACGGTGCTGGTCGTGGTCGACCAACCAGCCTCAATCGGGGCATTGCCCCTGGCGGTCGCGAGGGACATGGGCTGCCCAGTCGCCTACCTGCCGGGCCTGACGATGCGGCGGATCGCCGACCTCTACCCGGGCGAGGCCAAGACCGACGCGAGAGACGCGTTCATCATCGCGGACGCGGCCCGGGCGATGCCGCACACGCTGCGGGCGATCGACGGCGAGGACGAGACGATCGCCGAGCTGGAGATGATCGTCGGGTTCGACGACGACCTGGCCGGCGAGGCCACCCGCGTCGCCAACCGGCTGCACGGACTGCTGACCCAGATCCATCCGTCTCTGGAACGGGTCCTGGGACCGCGGTTGCAGCACCCGGCCGTCCTGGCCTTGCTGGAGCGGTTCGGCTCACCGGCACAGATACGCAAGGCAGGCCGTCGGCGGCTGGCCACGCTGCTGCGGCCGAAGGCGCCGAGGATGGCCGAGCGGCTGGTCGAGGAGATCTTCGCCGCGCTGGACGAGCAGACCGTCACCGTTCCGGGGACCGAAGCGGCCGCGTTGATCGTCCCAAGTCTGGCCGGATCGCTCGCCGCCGTGCTCGATCAGCGCAAGCTGCTGGCCGGGCGGATCGAGGAACTGCTGGAGGACCACCCTCTTTCGAAGGTCCTGACGTCCATGCCGGGCATCGGCGTCAGGACCGGAGCCCGCATCCTGATCGAGGTCGGCGACGGCAGCACCTTCCCGACCGCCGGCCACCTCGCCGCCTACGCCGGACTCGCACCCGCGACCCGCAGTTCCGGGTCGTCGATCCGCGGTGAACAGCCCTCCAGGAGAGGAAACAAGCAGCTCAAACGGGCCTTCTTCCTCTCCGCGTTCGCCGCTCTGGGTGACCCGGCATCGCGGGCCTACTACGACAAGAAGATCGCCCAGGGCAAGCACCACACCCAGGCCCTGCTCTGCCTCGCCCGCCGCAGGGCCGACGTCCTGTTCGCGATGCTCCGCGACGGAACCTTCTATGAACCGCAGCCGTCGGCCGCAGTCACCTGACCTGCGCGTCTGCGAGGAGGACGACTCGATCAGCCTCGACGTCGAAGCCGATCACCGGATGGCCATCGTCGCCCTCCGGGTCCATCAGCACGGGCTTGCCCAGCCGCCGGCCGATCTCCCGGAGGAAGTTGCAGAACACATCCAGTCGCTCCTGGCCCTGCAACTCCCGCAGGTTGACGTCGAAGTCGACTTCATCGGCAGCATGGAAGCGGAAGATCGCCAATACATCTGCAGTCGGCCAGACCCGCAGGTCCGGGCACTCGGCATCCTCCGGACGGGACAGCACGGCCTCTGCCCGGGGCACTGGAAGCACCGTCTCTCCCTCGGAGTACTGGCACTTCCAGCCCTTCTCCGCGACAAGATCGAGAACCGCCTGCCAGTCCTCCACCGAGGCATCCGGGACACGCACGTCAGGCAGCGACCCCATCAAGTCCGGGTCGAAGAAGCACTTCACGTCATCCCACAGCAGATCAGCCACCCCGCCATGCTGCCCCGGCTCACCGACTCGACGCACCCCCGTTTCCCTTGACCAAAGACATAGGGGCACCCCCCCGACCGGGGACCGGTCCGTCGTCAGCCTGAATGGCTGGTCCTGTGCCGGGCGGCGACCAGGCGCTCCGCGCTGGTTCGCCTTCGCCGCCCGGCATGATGCAACCGGCCGGAGCGGCTGCGCCCGGGGCGCGGCCCGCCCTCAACCGGACGGCGCAGACGAACTCCGCACGGACGGCAGGGTCGGGGGCGCTGCCAGCGGGTGTCTGCCGGGACGGTCTGGCCCGGGTCGCCGCCGTGGTCGACATCGCCGCGACAGTGTTCGTGACGAACAGCAGCGGCGGGTTCCACCGCCGGCACCTGCTCACCGGAGCCCGCCGTCACCTCGCTCCCGTCCTGCGCGGCCGCCGCCGCGAGCCGGGCCTGGACGCGGACATCGTGGACGCCGCGCTCGCCACCTACTGCGTGGACATCAGCGAGCCGAAGACACTGCGTGGCCCGATGCCCTCCCTACCGCCTCTACACCGTCCGCTGGTCACCGGCCGACCTCACCCCGACTGCCGGCGCCCGCCCACCACCGCCCCGACCGGCAGCCACCAGCCGACCCGAGCACACCCGCCGCGCCCCGGCCTCCGGGGCTGAGGCCGGGGGAGTGGGAGATACCCGCGTGCCGTTGCAGTACGAACGGGCCTCCCTCGCCGGCGCTGCGGTCCGCGAGAAGCTGCGCTCCACCGTCGCCACGCGCGGCCGGGCGTACGACGTCGCCCGGCACCAGCAGGCGGCGATGCCCGAGCAGCTGCTCGCGCCCGAGCCGGTCGACCCCGAGCGCGTCGACCAGGAGCAGAGGCCGGCCGACAGGAGGCGGTCGACGGGCTGCGGGCCGTGCGAGAGTCGCGCACGGGGGTGGAAGCCCTCGATCGCACTGATGCTCCAGGACGTGCTCGGTGAACCGGAGTGGGCCGCCCTGCTCACCCCCGCCGACCGTCGCGGCCTCACTGCGCTCTTCTGGTCCTCCGTCCGACCTACGGCGAGGTGAACCTCGATATGGGCACCCGCGTCGCGATCTCCATGAACCTCTTCAACCGGGTCACCAGTCATGAGGAAGTACCCCGCCCATGCGAGCCCGGTGGATCTCGGGAAGTGATCCGGACACGGCCGGGACGTCCGTTCAGAACACGCGGTCGCGCCGGATGTGGTGCGGGATCAGGTCGAGGAAGGCATGCAGCGCCCGCGTCGGCGGACGCGTCGCGGAGGCGACCACGCTGAGCGTCCAGGCCAGTCGGGCGTCCGCGAGGGGGACGGTACGAACGGCGTCCCCGGCCGCCGCAGCGAAGTCCGGGGGCAACAGCGCCACGCCCAGGCCGTGCGCCACGTAATCCGCGATCGTGGTGATGTCCGAGACCTCGATGAGGACCCGCCGGAACAACTTCTCCTTCGTGAACGCCTCGTCCGCGATCTGACGTTGCCCGAAACCGACGGGCATGTCGACGAAGGCTTCCCCGGCGATGTCTCTGAGCCGCGCACTCTTCCGGCGGGCCAGTGGGTGATCGGCGGGGACCAGCAGCTGGACCTCGTACCTCTTGATCGCCCTCGATCTGAGGTGCTCGTCCTTGATGTCGGCTCCCACGAAGGCCACGTCGACGTGGCTCTCCTTGATCCGCTCGATCAGCCCGGAGGTTCCCCGCTGGGAGGTCACGGTACGCAACCGGACCTCGGGATGACGGCTGTGGAACTCACCGGCCAGCGCGGGTACGTCGATCACCGTCAGCCCGCTGAGGACGCCCACGGTGAGGCTGCCTCGCAGCCCCGTGGAGAGCGGCTCCACTGCCGCCCGGGCCCGGTCGAGTACCTCGATCGCGGTCCGTGCCTCGGGGAGGAACGCCGAGCCGGCCTCCGTCAGTCTGACCGCCCGCGTGGAGCGGAGGAGCAGTTCGGTCCGAAGTTCGTGCTCCAAGGTCTTGATGCCGGCCGAGAGTGTGGACTGAGTGACGTGCAGCCGCTGGGCCGCCCGCGTGAAGTTCAGCTCCTCGGCGACGGTGATGAAGTACTCCAGCCGCTTCTGATCCACACCTGCCTCATTCATCGGCGTATCCGATTGAGCATTCGAAAACATTCGTTGGACACGATAGCCGGGCCGGGCGACCGTTGTCGTGCGGGCCAACGCCCGGACCAGGAAACGTCAGCGAAAGAGGATGACCATGCGCGTACTGCTCACCGGCGGCACCGGCTACATCGGAGCCGCGGTGCTCGATCGGCTCATCTCCGGGGGCCACCAGGTCACTGCCCTGGTCCGCTCAGCCGAGAAGGCCGACTCGGTGCGGGCCAAGGGCGCCGAGCCTGCGGTTGCCGACCTGGCAGACGGCCACGCCCTGGAGGAACTCGCGACTGCGAGCGACGGCGTGATCCACCTGGCGTCGCCGGGCGACGAGACCAGCGCGACCGTCGACGAGGTCGCCGTCACCAGCTTCCTGCACGCGCTGCGGAACACGGACCGGCCGTTCGTGCACACCACCGGCGTCTGGCTGCACGGCAGCGGTTCGGCGATCACCGAGTCGTCCGGAATGAACGCTCCGCGACTGACCGCCTGGCGGGTGCCGCTCGACAAGCTCGTGCGCGACGCGCAGAGCGTCCGGACCTCGGTCATCGCACCGGCAGTGGTGTACGGCCACGGCGGCGGTCTGCTGAACCTCGTCGCCGCCGGACCTCGAACCACCGGAAACACCCCGGCGCTCACCATGATCGGTTCCGGTGACCAGCACTGGAGCACCGTGTACGTGGACGACCTGGCCGAGCTTTACGTGCTCGCGCTCGAGAAGGCCCCGGCCGGTTCGTACTTCATCGGCGCCGGCGGTACGAACCCGACCGTACGGGAGATCACCGAAATGGTGAGCCGCTCTGTCGGCCTGGCCGGACGCGTCGAGCCCGAACCCGTCGTGCAGACGCTCGACCGGCTCGGCCTGCTCGGCGAGGCCCTTCTCCTTGACCAGCAGGCTTCGGGCGACACGGCCCGGCGTGTCCTGGGCTGGGCCCCCACGGGACCGTCGGTCCTCGACGACATCGCGCGTACTGACTTCTGAGAAAGACCCGTGCCCCGGGTCCCGCCGCAGGTGGGACCCGACCGGCCATCAGCGGCCGGGCCGGGCGGGCCCTGCCCGGCCGCAACCCTTCTTGAGGAACTTCGACATGAGTACTCCCACCGCTCCAACCGGGTCAGGTCATCGCCGTCCTGCTGGGCCCGGTCCCCAGTCGGCGTCCGTGCCTCGCGGCGGCTCGCTGGCCGTCGTGGCAGCCATCGCAGCCGGCATGGTGGTGCCGGTACAGGCCCGTCTGAACGGCGAGCTGAGTCATCGCCTCGACGACGGCATCGCCGCGGCGGCGATCAGTTTCTCGGGTGGACTGGTCCTGCTGTCTCTCCTCGCGCTCTTCTCTCCCGGGCTACGCGGCGCACTGCGCAGCCCGGCCGGCGCTTCACGGGATGGCCGGCTCCCCCGCCGATACCTGCTGGCCGGTGTGCTCGGCGGCACGTTCGCCCTGGCCCAGTCCACCGCCGCGCTGGTCACTGGAGTCGCCGTGTTCACAGTGTCGGCCATCGCCGGCCAGACCTTCGGTGGTCTGATCGTGGACAGCCGGGGTATCGGCGGCGGCCCGCGGCAGCGCCCAGGCGCTGCCCGGCTCACGGGAGCGGCCGTCATCCTGGTGGCCGCAGTCGTGTCCGCCCTGCCCCGTTTCGCCGACACCCTCGCGCCGGCCACGATCATCCTGCCGGCCCTCGCCGCCATCGCCGCCGGCTTCCTCCTCGGTGTGCAGCAGGCCCTCCACGGAGCGACGACGGCCGCGTCGGGCTCGCCACTCGCAGCGACCTGGCTCAACTTCCTTGTCGGTGCGGTGTTCCTCGCCGCAGCCTGGGGGGTGAAGACACTCGTGCAGGGGTCCGCGGGCGGCCCCCTGCCCACCAGCTTGTGGGTCTACCTCGGTGGTCTGTGCGGCGTGGTGTTCATCGGTGCCTCGGCGTTCCTTGTGCGCCGGATCGGTGTCCTGCTGCTGAGCATGGCCTCTATCGCGGGGCAGCTCGCCAGTTCGATCGCCCTGGACTTCCTGGTCCCTTCGGGCAGTCGGTCCCCCTCCGCCCTCACTGTCCTCGGTGCGTTGCTCACGTTCGGCGCCGTCTGGATTGCCTCCCGACGCCCTCGTGACACCAATGCGAAGTGATCCACGTCCACGTCCGCGCCCGCGCCCGCGTCCGGACCGGACGCGGACCCGCCCCGCCATCCCTCTCTCGATGGAGAAGCAACACAGTGCCGCCCACGGCACGAAAGGAACCACAGGTGTCCCAGAACCAGCCGCAGAACAAGGAACGCATCCTGATCAAGGGCGCGTACCTGATGACGCAGGACAACAAGCTCGGCAACTTCGTGGGCGACTGAATCGCCCCGGGTTTGATGGAGACATCGAAGACTCGGAAGGATGCCGCTCATGGCTGCTCCCCGTAAGTACCCCGACGAACTGCGTGAGCGTG